>JBJEFT010000163.1:0-2173 GCA_051874315.1 Candidatus Ornithomonoglobus sp. | reverse complement strand
AGTTTTTTAGGGATAAATAGGTGAAAGATGGGGGTTAATCTGAAATATGGTTTTTTCCAGTATTATATTTTTGTTTTATTTTCTTGCTCCGGTATTAGCGCTGTATTTTATAGTGCCAAAAAAGGCAAAGAATATAGTATTATTCATTGCCAGTCTTGTGTTTTATGCATGGGGAGAGCCTAAGTATGTGCTGCTTATGCTTTTTTCGGCATCATTTAACTATGTGAGCGGTCTTGTGATAAATAAGTACAGACCTAATAAGTGGCCGCTTGTTATGAATGTTGCGGTAAATATCGGCATTCTTGTATTCTTTAAGTATACAAATTTTATGCTTTCATGGATACGCGCATTCGCGCCGGACAGCATTCCGATGCTTAATATTGTTCTGCCGATAGGCATCTCTTTCTATACCTTCCAGGCGCTTTCCTATACGATTGATGTATACAGGGAGGATACTGAGGTTCAGAAGAATTTTCTTTCCTTCGGACTGTACCTTTCATTGTTCCCGCAGCTGATTGCGGGTCCGATAGTCCGATACGATGATGTTGCAAAGCAGCTTAAAAACAGAACCGTAACCGGTGAAAAATTCATGCAGGGTTTTACACGTTTTTGCGCGGGACTTTGTAAAAAGGTTATCATAGCTAATAATGTGGGTAAGCTCTGGACAATGGTGAGCGGATATGAATATTCGCAGCTCCCCGCATCGCTTGCATGGCTTGGCATTTTTTCGTTTTCAATGCAGATTTACTTTGATTTTTCCGGATATTCTGATATGGCAATAGGTCTTGGTAAGATATTCGGCTTTGATTTCCTTGAAAACTTCAATTATCCTTATGTTTCAAAGAGTGTTACGGAATTCTGGCGCCGCTGGCATATAAGTCTTGGAACATGGTTCAGAGAATATGTATATATTCCGCTCGGCGGAAACAGAAAGGGCAGGCTGCGGACTTATGTAAATCTCCTGATAGTCTGGATGCTTACGGGTCTGTGGCATGGCGCCGAATGGAATTTTGTTTTGTGGGGTCTTTACTACGCGCTGCTGCTTATGATCGAGAAGGGCTTTCTTCTTAAACTCCTTGATAAAAACAGGGTTATCGCGTTTATTTATTCCACGATTGCGGTGACGGTAGGCTGGGTAATCTTCTCTGTAACGGGAGTGGGAAATATTGTTCACTACATAGGCGCAATGTTTAATATTACAAATATAGGCCTTACTCATCAGGATTTCCTTTATAATATTACGTCATATGCGGTTGTGTTCATAATCGCAATTATAACAGCGCTCGGCTTTCCGAAGAAGATATATACAAAGCTTATGCGGGGAAGACTTGCCCGATTGAAGTATGTGTTTGCAATACTCGGTTTTGTCCTCTGTGTTGCGTATCTTGTGGACGAGACATATAATCCGTTCCTGTATTTCAGATTTTAATGACGGGGGTATAGGAATATGAAGAATACTAATGATGAAAAACTGACCTTCCTCGAAAGAAAAGAAGAACAGCTTGATGAGTTTTTAGGGGAGAAGGGCAGACAGCTTGGCGCAGCTGCCGCAGAAGCATTTAAAAGGATGCAAAAGAAGCTTTCCCGTGAAAGGCTTACAGATATGGTATCTGACCTGATCAAAAAAGATTATATAGGAGTAATAAGACGCAGCATAGGCTCAAGGGCAGCTGCGCTGATAACGAATACAGATAATCTGATAGCGGTTTGTACCGGCTTGGCTCTTGCGGCTGCTTCCGCGGCGGTTATATTTCATTCACCGCGTGAGATTTCAGAGAAGGAGAACCGCGAGCTGGCACAGATGCCGGAAATATCATGGGCAGCGCTGCTTGACGGAAGCTTTATGGACAGCTTTGAAGTCTATGCATCGGATCAGTTCCGCTGGAGAGACAGCGCGGTTTCTCTTAAGGCAGATTCTGAGAAAATTATGGGTAAAAAGGGCAGCAACGGCGTCCATTTCGGTAAGGACGGCTTGCTTATAGGGCGACCGTCCGGCTTTAATCAGGAGGTTGTTGACAGCAATATTAACGCAATCAAGCGGATAGAGAACATGGGCGGTTATAAGATGACGGTCGCTGTTGTTCCTACCGCCTTTGAGGTGCTGCAGGACAAGCTGCCGGCATTCGCCTATGATAAAAGAATATATAATGTTGCAAATGAGCTGTGGAAGCAG
>JBJEFT010000162.1:0-8403 GCA_051874315.1 Candidatus Ornithomonoglobus sp. | reverse complement strand
CTCTGTTGGATATAACATACTCAGCAGTCTTAGTCTTGAAATCTATCACCGTTCTGACGTGCATCCATATATCCCGTATATCTGCCTTTGTCCTTGCACCGTTCACAAACAGATTTGTTCCGTCCGATGTACCTATACAGAACGCGACACCGGGCGCGGTATAGTTTGAGCCTGTTGACTCACCCGGACGCTGATTCAAATCAGCAAGTCCTATCTGCCAGCGGTCACCGAACTTTGTATCGAACTCAATCAATATCTTTGTGGCACCATTCATTATCTCATCACATGATAAATATGCTCTGCGATAGGTATTGCTGTTCCCGCTGTTTGTTATGCTCTGATAGTATCCCTCATCATCCTCTGTCGTATAGCACGATGTCCTGTAGCTGTCGGTAAATCGTGAGATACCGTCATTAAAGGTATATTTAACGCTGTCTGACGGAAGGTTCTGAACTATTTTTCTTTTGAGGCTGTCTGTTTTGAGACCGCCTATTGCATTCTCTGTGCCGTCCGCTCTTTCCTTGAGCGTTTGTACCTCTGTTTCCAAAGCACCGATACTGCCTGCTGCACCCTCCGATACTGTATCTATTTTTTCGTTTATTGCCGCGTCCGCAGCTTCTCTTTGCTGTATTTCATTCTGCAAATCCGCATATGATGCTAATCTTATATCCGCCATAATTTATTCTCCATCATGAATATATTTTTATCAGCTTGCTTGCACACTCATCCGAATTAGGTGAATCGATAGCAAGAATATAATATGTGCTGCCCTTCTGCATACTGACTGTTGCTTTAGACTGTGTATAGTCGTATAGCTGCTTCATGTCCGAATCAAATATGAGCAGATCAGCATATCCCGAACTCGTACTCCCGTCATACTGTTCCGTCGCATCAATCGTATGCACCCCGTCACTCTCCGCCGTATACGCGATAAGCGCTCTGTCCTGCTTCTTTGAAGGAGCAAATGCGTATTGCTTCATTTTGGGTATGCTTATGAGATTTCCGGCTATATTTGCCATAACCGCCGTTGCTTCCGTAAGTGTTCCACCGATATTTACAAACACCCTTGCCGGTGTCGTATACAGGCTTGACCGCTTGGTATACAGTCCGCAGAAATGCTCGCTATCCTCCGGTGTTACCTCACTCAAACTCTCAGTAACAGTTGCGCCCGATGAAAAGCTATAGTTCTGCCGCCAAGTGTATGCACGGTTTATTGTGCTGCTCGGCACCGCCACTATCTGCTGTATATCCCTCTTGGTACTCAAGGTAACATTCACACTGCACGATGCCATATACTTTCCGTCCGAATTACCGCCCGAATCAGAATATGCGGGCATTGTAAAGGTTGCCGCCGATAACCATGACGAGCCGGTATAAATATATACCGTCCATGAGCGATTAAACGGCACAGTCATATCCGCATACAAAAATGCTTTTATAGTAAATTCACTGCAGCTCTTGAGCGGATATGTCAGCACTATCGGATAAGCATAGTTTCCGCTAAGCTTTACCTGTGAGCTTGCCCATTCCCAGTCATTGTACGGACAGTTATATGTAATGTTCATATCCCGCCTCCAATCAGAAAGTCTTTATCACTATATCACCGTTGCTTGTTGTCGGAGCAGTTGTTCCGGACGTCCAGAACACTATATTTCTCAGCTTTGCCGTTGTATATGCTGAGCTTGATGATACTTTCGGTGTCCCGGTAAATGTCGGTGATGTGAACATTGTGGTCTTGCTCTCATTTGTGACATTGCCAAGTCCTATCTGTGACTTTGTTACGCTGTGCGGATTGGATTTGTTCGCAATATGGTTTATGAGACTTGTTATTGCAAGCTTTATCTTACCAAAGGCAATTGATATTTTCTCTCCGCTTGTCAGTGTTTCAAGTTCCGTTCCCTCCGTATATGTCGGTGTCTGGTCGTTTGTGCTGACATTCAGAACATTACCAAGACCTACGGCTTCTTTGGTAACGACAATATCCCCCAATGCAGTCTGCACAAACTCCGTTGTGGCAAGCTGCTTTGTGTTTGTACCTTTCGCCGCTGTAGGCGCGGTAGGTGTGCCGGTGAATTCCGGGGATACAGAGCCTATTACTGCCCATGCCGACCATCCGTTTGAAAAATGCACACGTCTGTACACAACGTTTTCGTACATAACCGGAATGTATAATTGCATATTCTGATAGATATTCTCGTATAGATGCGGATGCAGACTTATTAATACGCCGCCTTGAGCAACGGGAGCGTTTGTCGTATTATCAGCTATGTTGTATATCCCTTCACTGTATATGCTGTTTAAATCCGCATTCTCCAAAGATACGAGAAGCTGCTTAAACGATACTCCGTGAGGATTGTTTTTATCCTCTGTATGGTTGTCCCAGTCGTCAATATCAGCCGCCGTTATGCCGTCCAATACTGTTTTGTTTGTATGCGTATGTGCCAGTTCAGATGTATCCTCCGGTACGATGATACCGCTTATAGCATTTGCCACAAACTCAGTTGTTGCAAGCTGTGTTGAGCTGCTGCCAGTCTTTGCCGTAGGAGCTGTCGGTATTCCCGTAAACGATGGTGATCTAAAGCTGCTGCTCCATGCAGACCATCCCGCAGTCTCATTGTATCGATTATAGATGCAAGAATTCCCTTCCACATCATGCACCGCAAGCTGAAACTTTGCTCCGCCATTAGGAGATACCTGCATTACCAGTCCCGCTCCCTGAACAGGTGCATGGGTTGTGTTTCTTCTAAATAAAAACAAGCCGTCCGGTATGTTGTTAAGATCAGCACTGCTGTCAAGCTGTACTATAGTTTGATTAAACAGCACCCCATGCGGATTGTCCGTATCAGAAGCATGGGAGTTTAATTCTGCAATATCCTCATCTATCACATCAAAATTACCACCAAACACATCCTCGACCGAGTTTGATATCAAATCCAACATTGTCGGCTTGTTCAAGCCTAAGTTCTTTGTCTTATTCATTACATCCTCCTTGCGTATGCTGCGCCGTCTATAAAAATAACATAAGAATTTGCTTTGCTGTCACTGAAATAAGGGATGTTATTTTCATCCACATATATCAGCGTTTTACCGTTATAGTACATCAGCATCTCCCAAGTCATATTCTCCGATATATTACCCCAAGCTCCGAACTGCTCACTGATGTCTGTCCATGTATTTTCACAATATACATATTCTATCTTAAGATGAGCAGGCTTTACTTCCTCAACTGCAGCCTTGATAAGCTCTATGTTTTCCGGTATGCCTTTCCTTCCGCTGAAAGTTATGTATACGGTGTAGTCTGCAAAATTCTCATCAATGGTACAGCCTGTAGGCTCATAGTTGCTTATGAGCGTTTCAAGCTCTGCAAGCGTTAAAACATTGTTCCCTTGAAGTCTTGTAATTACCCTTGACTTCCTGTTTTCGTCAGTGTCATCAATCGATGACAATCCAACATCCGATTCATGCCTTGTAAATTCATCGGTGGTGGTTATAAATAACCTCAGGCTTTGGGTATCAATATTCAAAGCAGCTTTATCAAGCATATTCTTTATAACAAAATACAGGTCAGCTAAAACCTTTGATTTCCTATAATACCCCGGTAATCTGTTAATCATGATATATTCACACTCCCCAATACCGGAATCACACCGTCATCAAGCCGTATATTTGTTATGCCTTCATTTACAAAAAGCTCGGAATAATCCTCTACACCACTGATGGAAAGGATAATACCGCCTATCTTCGCATAAGAAACATAGGTCTTATTTAACGCCACCTCTGATAAATAATCGGAAATTGTACTTTCAATGTCAGGCTTAATCGTATCCTTTATTTCACTTTCGATTTTAACAGAAATATCAATTCTAAGTGATGCCGCGCTCTCTACAGTCACATCCGCACCTATCGGGCGGTTATTATCGATATGCGCTTTGACCTCCGCTACCAAGTCCTCGTCTGCGGGCTGATTATCCGTATCGGTTATTATGAGTTTAACCGTTCCGGGCCCGTTCCACAGCGGTATTACCTGAACATTGCCCACACCGACTATTTCCTTTGCCCATTCGATATAGTGATACTTGTTTCCGCTCACATTCGGACGCGATACCTTTTCAAGATAACGCTCCAATAAACCATAGTCGTTTTCCTCGTCATAGCCGCCCGTTGTCGCCGTTATATTACTGACGCTCGTAAGTCCCGGAAGCGTTACAGGAAATCGGTTTATTGCTCCGACTTTTACATTTCCCGCATCTCCCGCCGTTACACAAGTAATATATACATCCGCATATCCTTCCTCGGGAATAGTTGCTGACTCGTCCACAGAGAACAGAATATTATCCGCCGCCAGCTTTGAACCCGCACGTATAATCTCACCGCGATTGCCGTATATACGCGCAATGCCTGTGGCGTATGTGGCGGAGCGTCTTGTGATGCCCTGTTCTGCCGCCTTGCGGTCGAGATATTCTCCCTTTGCTGTAAGGGCGAAGGCATTATCGGCAATCAGTAACATTTGACTGTAAAGATAATATATACGCTCCGCCACCGGATAAAGAATATCATAAAAAAACGAGCCGACCGAAGTATCATATTCCTCCGGTATGCCCGTAATCATATATTCAAGTATCTCATCAAATGTCATAAGAAAGCATCTCCTCTCCGTATGAGGTGGTAATCGTAAAGCTGATATTTAAAGTTGTACTCTGCTTTCTGACCGAAAAGCTGTCAATACTATGTATGTCATCATGGCGCAGGAGCGCAGTTTCAATTTCACGTTTCAGTTCTGACTCCACAAAATCAAATCCGTAGCTTTTTCCGATAACCAGATCTTCTATATTGGCTCCATATCCATTACCATTGTATATACGATACCTGCCAAGCTGTGTGCGTATACACTTCTGCACCCACAGCTTTAGCGCATCAAGTCCTGTCAATATCACAGGATTGCCGTTTTCAAGAACAAACTCTCCTGTTTTAAAATCAAAATCAAATGTGTTTTTCATTGCACCGCTCCGATTACTATGAATTTATTGTAATGTCCATACGGCAGAAGTACCACTTCCTTATTGAGATATGTATATCTGACAAACCTGCCGTCACTGTCATATGTTTTGTCATAAATATCAAATGTAGGCTTTATATCATCCGCCGTCAGCAATATCCTGCTGCCCAGTTTTATCTTAAGCTCCGGCAAAGATATTATTGTACCGAACATCGGTGTGTACGGTGAGGGGTTATCCCTCGCTTTGATATGTTTTGCAAGTTCCGTTATTCCGTCCATATAAACTCCTTCCGACAAATCAAGCAGTGATTTTTTTCAACTCCAGCTTATCATGATGCCACCCACCATTCAAGCTGTGGTCTGTGCTTTCAATAACATACCCAATACCATCAACCACAATAACCTCGCCGGCTCTGGTGTAGCTGTCATATTTCTCTATAATCTCAAAGCTGTATGTTTCCGCCGGAACTGAATTTGCATCAAGCTCCTTCTGTGCAACTGTATCGGCATTTTCTTTTTCCGTGTCTATCTTGACTATTTTCTGCAGAAATCCGTATTGGGTTATATGCTCCCTGTTTTGCAGCACCTTCAGCTCGGTATATACATTATCCTTTTCTGAGGTCACCTTCACGGAGTTTACCATATTCTCAATAGAATAACTGTGGCTCACGCCGCCCTTGAAATCGGGCGAGTATGCATGCGGGATGTTATCAGCAATTCTGAATTCAGGATATGCGACAAGCTCTCCGATTTTATATATCCGAAGCCCTTCCGGTACAAAATCGTAATTGTAATCCCCATCGCACTTATCTAAAATGTCAGTCAGGATTGATGATATAGTTTTATCAAAATATATCTGATTTATATTCGCCGTAAGCTCCGGCAGCATGACTATATTGATTGATAAATCAGAGCAGATTTCCTTTATCGCATCTGCCGCCGTAATGTTCTTAAACTGGTATGTCTGACTCGTTTTATTCAAATACCATCCGAGGTCAACCACACTGTATTTATTGCTGTCTTTGTTTCCGTCATCAGCCTTTATAACTATTCCTCTATATATCTCAACATTTGTTACCATGCGGATAATATCGCCGGTCTGCGGCATATACATCAAATCCTTTAAATACTCCGCATCAGATTTCGCAATATCAAATGACATAGTTGTCGCAAGCTCATATATACTGTTTTTCCATGACAGATTTCCGGCATATGCGGTTATATCCACATCATTGGCATAAAGCGTCAATATGCCCGTCGGAGTAAGCTCTGATAGACCTGCCATTTTCGGCATGATATTTTCTTTAACACGGTTATTCCATACAACGGTCTTTTCCTTCTCACCATCGGAATAATTATTTTCGGAGTACATATACTCCTCATTTCCCTCCGAATGAACCGAAGAACCTATCGAACCATTTCCTGCTTTTGAGATTATCCAAAACCCGTCCTTTGCATTTGAGCCACAGCAGCATTTATTTATATATTCCGCACTCCACGTCCGTGATGAACACATAGAGTAATGGTTTCCGTTGGGATCATTTACAGAAATCTGATTGCTTCCGTTGATTTTACATAGCACGATATAATGTCCGCCGCTCGTAAAATCACAGGGTCCCTGCGGATTTGCTATTACGGGTATTCCGTTGTTTAGTGCAGAAAGTACATCGTTTATGCTGTGTGAATTTCTGACTGTTAAATTATACGGTGCTTTGCTAAGCTGCGGAAAACACACACTGCCTTGTGTGGTGGCATAGCCTCCCATAGCATTTGTAAACAGCTTTGCCGTATCTCTCGGAGTCACATTAAACCCATATGATTTCAGCACCATTGCCGCCGAGGTCGGTCCGCATCCGGACGAGCCTATATTCTTGCCGCCGTAGCGTGTACTGCTCCATCGTCCGTCATTCTGCGAATAGTATGGAAAACCATGTAGTGTTTCAGCATACTCACTCATCAGAACAGCCCTGCCCTATGCATCCAAGTAAGTGTTCTGAGATTATCATAGTTCAGATCCCACCCACTGTCACCGGAAAGCACTCCAGCATTTATTGCCGCGACCACAGCCTCCTTTGCCCATTCGGGCATATTATCATCAATATAGTTATACCGCATCGGGTTTGCAAGCTCCGTCACAACTCCCGATATATATTCCAACGAACTTTTTAATTCTTCATATTGACTCATATTGAGTTCCTCCTCTTCAGCCTCTGTCTGCGGATTTTCATATCCGAGCAGATTAAACTGCTCAAGCTCTACTGTGTACCATAAATCTCCGTCTGTCTTTATGGTGTATTGAAAATTCTTTACCGCAACCACCATATTTATCGGAGTGTCCGAAATAACTAATCTGATAGGCAGCTTTTTTTCAATCCAGTCATCAAGCATATTCACATAGTCCCAGCCCCACATGGAGCGGTTCCGTATATATGAATACCCACTGTTCTTCTCTACCGGAAAGAAGCTTGTGATAGTCATATTTTTCAGTTTCGGTGTGCCTATGAGCTGAAGCTCACCCTTTGATACGGTCTCAAATACAGTCGTTGACTGGGGCTTGCTTATTGTAAAGGACGGAGGCAGAACAGGAATTTGCATAATCTCCGAACGGTTATTAACACTTAAATATATATCCATGCTCTGCCACCCTCACATATTCTCTATAACTTCCACAATACGCCTTGCCACCTTGTTTGTCAGTGTATCATCATCTGCATTGCCGCCGTCAACATTTACTGTTATGTAATAGGTCTTGTTTGCCGGAACAGGCTGCGGTGTTTGCGTTTTTAGATAATCACGAAGATTATTCCAGAACTGTGCAAGCGGCAGTATTGCTTCCGGGCCCGCTTCACCTCCGCCCATTATGTTGGGACCGTTCATTCCAAACAGTGTCGGACGCGTCATAATACCGCCTTTGTGATACAACTCAACCCCAAATGAAAGAGCGGACGGCTGTTTCAATGAGAATGCACCTCTTATTGAGAAATGCTGCGGCTTCGCTGCGGCTGCTGTCTTGCTGAGCGGCGTTACCCTTGCCCCCTTAGGCAGCTCAAGCATCTCCGGACCTTTCTCGCCGACAATAACGGCTCCTGCTGTTTGGATATTACCTCCTTTTGCCAAGAGCGGTATCTGCGGTGCATTAAATGTAGGTATAGCAGGTATACCCACCACGCCTGTCACTTTATTAACTCCATTTATCAATGCATTGATTCCTGAGACTGCGCCGCTTATCATAGAGTTAATACCCGATATAATACCGTTGATTGCGCCTTTAATTGTATTAACAATTCCGTTCCATACATTGCTTATCGCTGTCGCAATCCCTGTAAATACCGATGTTGCAGCAGATGATATGGCGTTCCACGCTCCGGACAAAAATCCCGTTATTCCACTCCAGACAGAACTGACTG
>JBJEFT010000161.1:0-2173 GCA_051874315.1 Candidatus Ornithomonoglobus sp. | reverse complement strand
GAGATGTAAATATTTATCAGTACATTGGAGGAAGTTTTATACCTGTAGAAGGTCCGAATCGAGATATGCCGTATGAAAAACGTGATTTCAGAGGAAACCCTCCAAGAGCGTTTTGATTATGTAAACCTATGATGAAAGTCCGGCGGTGAAATGTCAAGAGAGAATTTGAAAAATTTTTAAAAAATTTTATCTCTCTTGAGGCATTTTGGGCGCAAAAAACCAACCCCATAATAAACCGTCAGAATTATGTAAACTAACGGTGAGTTTCAGATACTACCTATCTGATGGCATATATAGCTGATTGGTTTTCAATAATTTGTAAACCAATCTCACTAATTTTCTGGCAGTTAGTGCGAGTGCTCGTTTATGCTGATACTTATTGACCTCTTTGTATTTGAGGTTATAGAAACGTGCATATTCCGAGTCGTGTTTTCTCACTGAATTTGCCGCTTCTATCAGATAGTATCGCAAGTATCTGTTACCGGACTTAATAAGCCGTGTATTCTGTGCTTCAAAGTTACCGGACTGGTGTTGAGTCCACACAAGTCCTGCATACTTTGCAAGTGCCGCTTGATTGCTGAAACGATTAACATCTCCGATTTCTGCAATGATACCGGCGGTATATACCGGTCCAAAACCCGGTATTGATTCCAAAGTATTAGGAATCAGCTTAATCTGTTCCTTGATAGCCTTGTCAAAGGCTTTAATCTGCATTTGCATAGCTCTCATAGAGGATATAGATATAGCCATGACCTGATTAACCGAATCATTGACGGTTTTAGGTAAACGATATGATGCCTTTGCGGCTGATTTAAGCGCTTTAGCAACTGCTTCGGAGTCGGCAAAATGGTTTTTACCCTTTTCCATAATAAAAGCAGCTAAATCATTTAAGTCAGCATCAGCAATATCATCAAGCGTCATAAACTCTTCAATTACTGCCAATGAAGCCGCACCGTAAATGTCTGAAAAGACTTTAGATTGTTTAAGTGCGGAGAACTTCAGAAACAGATAATTGAGAAACCGCTGTTTTTCCTTAGACAGGTTTTCAACAGCAAGGAATCTTGAACGAGTCAAATTCTGAAGAGCCTTGTATCTGTAATCATCCATATAGACCTCCTTGGTAATTCTACCGAATCTGAGGTTATCTGCGATGATAAAGGAATCTACAAAGTCGTTCTTGGGGAGATCTGAGTAAGCGTCCTTAAATTTCTTAACCTGCTTAGGATTAAGAATATGGATGTGCTTGTCAATCTTAGATAAAGCAGCATCCTCCTTGAGGAAGTATACAAGATTGTCCCCATAAACAGAAGTAGCTTCAAGACCTATGATGCAATTATCAAAGGAGTCTTTATCCATAGCAGATAAAACCTTGTTTGATAATATTATAGCACCTTTAGGACTGTTTTGTACAGAGAAAGAGCTGTGTTTTGAACCGTCAGGATTCATAAAATACACGACATTGGAAGTAGAGCTTACATCAATGCCGATAAAAAGTGAATTCATGATAGAGACCTCCTTTCATGTGGAATTTTAACTGATAAGATTTTCGCTGCCCATGAAGCCGGAGCATCAGCACCCTCGCATATCAGAATTCACTCAGGAAGCTGCAACACGAAGTTCCACTGCAAGAGAACGCAGACTAAACCTGATAAACAGCCGTCGGTTTGAAGATAACTTCCGGAACAGGGAAACAGACTTTCATTGAAGCAGCCAAAGGCTCAACTGGAGGCGAAAGAATTTTACCCTTATCAGTTAAGATAATTATATCACAGGCAGAGAAAATCTTATCAATTAATTTAGTTTTTTATGTGGATATTTTATATCCATAAATATATTATACGAGGAGGCATAAAAGGTGAAAAAATTCGATGTTGTAGCGCTCGGCGAGCTGCTGATAGATTTTACGGAAAACGGTGTGAGCGCGCAGGGAAATCCCGTTCTTGAGGCAAATCCCGGCGGCGCGCCGTGCAATGTGCTTGCAATGCTTAACAGGCTTGGGAAGAAAACAGCGTTTATAGGCAAGGTGGGAAACGAC
Source organism: Candidatus Ornithomonoglobus sp. (assembly GCA_051874315.1). Taxonomy (GTDB): domain Bacteria; phylum Bacillota; class Clostridia; order UBA1381; family UBA1381; genus Ornithomonoglobus. The sequence goes on along the minus strand of JBJEFT010000161.1, from coordinate 138 downwards.
GCCTTCGGGCATATGCTTAAAAGAGCCGTCAAAGAAAGCGGAACGGACGTTACCAATCTCGTTACGGACAATGAAGTTCACACAACGCTTGCCTTTGTGCATACGCGCTCCGGCGGTGAGCGTGAGTTCAGCTTTTAC
>JBJEFT010000160.1:0-2187 GCA_051874315.1 Candidatus Ornithomonoglobus sp. | reverse complement strand
TTACGTCATTAAACATTATATCACCAAATATTTATTATGTCAACAACAAATGTTTTTGAATTGAATATACAGAACGATACAGAAAAGGATCGTATTAAAACTCCAATGAATTTTAATACAATCCTTTTTTAGATTATTCTATTATTAATTCTGCTGCCGCAGCTAACGGCTCCATTTTATCCGTCCACATAAATGTTTTTATTATATCATTTGTTTCAATTACGCAAGGCAGAGTAATATCCACGCCGGTGTCATTACCGGCTTCGATATATGTATTTAACAACTCACAAGATTTTAGTTGACCGTCAGCGCTATATACAGCCGAGTATAAAATAGAATTTATCGCACTTTCGGTATTGTTGCCCGCAACTGAATTTATAATACACTTACCGTCCAATATATTATAATCTATTATCTCTGCATAGTAATCCGGCTCGCTGCCGATGCCTGATATATATACATATCCGTCATTATTACCGTATGATTTTTCATCAAAATCTCCTGATACTGTAATATAAAGCTGCTTCTTCTCGCTGCCGAACCTCATAACAGACTTATCAAAAGAAAAATCAACTGCTGTGTTCTCACCTGCGGCAAGGCTTATATTCTGCGTTGAAATAACAGTCCCGTCAACAGAACCTTCTCTCAACGCTACAGAAATATTATCTGCATCGGTATATCCGTCATTTGAAATTAACGCTGTGATTTTATCGGAATCATCTGCTGTAACATCAGATACAGCTATATCCGCATGCCCCACGCTCAACTCATAGTAATTGTTTTCTGTGTTGTATTCCTCTCCGTTGTTCAGAGCTGCGCCTAATATTATGCTTTTCTCCGTAAGCATCTCCGGCGCATTGTATCTGACTTCTATATCCTTTGACGCGCCCGCTGCCAACGGCTCTGTTACTGTTATACTATCGCTGTCCGTTAAAGTGATAGTATAACCGTCAGCGTTAAGCTCACCGACATTTCTTATAGTTGCATACACTGTCATATCGGATTCATCAATATATGCATCGGATATTTCAAGGTCATATGACGGAATTATGTTTATTGTGCATAAATCCGCCTGTCCTTCAATATAATAGTCCTCCTCCGGTATTTTCTCTGTTCTGTTAAATACGGCAAATATACTTCCGTCATTATTCATAACCGCAGACGGATATTTTATTTTAGCGCCTAAATCCGAAATCTGGATATTGCTTCCCCAATCATTTCCGTCATAAGTCACCCCAAACAATTCAGCGGAGCCGTCATGTGTTTCAGTCCACAGAACAGCCGCGGATTCGTTATTTGAAATAACCGTGAATTGATCTGTCATCGCGTTGCCGCTGACCGCTGTGTTCATTTCACCGTTTATATTATAAACAATGCTGCCATCCGAATAATAGAACAATGTCGTTTCGCCGTTTAAGGATGCATAAACCGGATGCGTATCCGTAATATCATTATCAGTGATATTTACACAGCTTCCGTCTGAGAGCACATATATTTCTCTGTCCTCTAAGGTGTTTAAATCCAGATCGCTGTCTGTTTCAACGGCAATATTGAGAATGTCATTAATGTATGCGCAGTCAAAATTTGTAATAATTTCATTTGTTGTATATACAGCGGATATTTCTCCGTCGATACACAACATAACGCTGTTTTCACCGTTTACTCCGGTGAAATCATTTTCACTGTTTGTAATCCAGACTACTGCCGTCTTATCGCCCGATACAGAAACTGCCGGAAGCTGATCGAGAATTTCATTATCCGTTAATGCATCCGGTTCGTCAAAGCCGCTGCCGTTCCACTTTGCGATATATATTTCACAGGAGGCTCCAAGCTCGCGCGCAGTTGTAGCTTCGGTTATCGGCTGCTTTGCCTTCTGCCAGACAATATATCCGTCCTTCATCGCCGGAGCATAATCAGCCATACCGTCATCATACACCGGTTTCGGTTCAGTCCATACTCCGTTTTCCTCAACCGAATACACAAGCATCGGTTTATCTCCCTCACTCCTGCTCTTATTATCAGTTATCCATGCTATAACATTACTTCCGTCCATTTCAGCATATACGGGAGCAGAACTGCTGTAGGAATCCTGCTCAAGTATCTGTACACTCTGGTTAGTATAATCAGCCATGACATTCATTGCAGTCTCATTGCCGACCCATTGCGCATTGTTATTTTCATGAGCAG
>JBJEFT010000159.1:0-8466 GCA_051874315.1 Candidatus Ornithomonoglobus sp. | reverse complement strand
TACCGCGGAGGATGCAGTAAGCGGCTATGCGGTAAATCTCGGCAACTACGGCGTGACCTATACCTATAATCTGAAAATCATAAACAACGGACATAAAGACAGGTATTTTACATACGCTCCCACAACAGGCTCAAAGATAATTGTATATACTGATGAAAAGGGAAAGGAGCCGGGCTATGGTCTTGTTAAAAAGGGATATTACAGCCTTGTCCGGGAGGTAATGTCGGTCGTGAAGCTTCCGGCAGGGCAGACAACGGAATTTTCGGTCAATATGATACTTCCGGTAAACTACAACGGCGGAATGAAGAACGCGTTTATCATACTGGATAAGGCGGAGGAAATTGATTTTGACAAGCTGATTGAAGATGCGCCGGAAAGGGAATATGTAAAGCCGATAAACGGAAGCTATCTTTCGGAATACAAGGATAAGCTTCCGGCTGATACGCTTGCCTCCTTTGACGGAACTCTTGACTGCTATGAGGTAATAAACTGCGGAGACTTCTATGCCGCGCGCTGGTGCGAATGGGACGGCTCGCCCAATTCCTACTCGGCGTCATGGTGGCTGTGCAATCATGTGTATATTCTGGACAAGGATTTTAATGTTACCGGCTATCACACCTTTGCGAATTTTCCGAACGGCATGAGCTATAATAATGGTAAGGTATATGTCAGAACGCTTACAGAGCTTTGGGAATCGGAGAACGGTACAGACTGGGTAAAATCAAGCATGAAATGGCTGCCGGAATATGCGCCTGAGCCTGAGGATGAACCGGAATATACGCTTGAGGAGGCGCTCTTGAAGCTTGGGAACGTATCGGCATGGGCGTTTGAGGATATGAAAACAGCCGCGGCATATAGGCTGATCCCGGACGATTTACTGGGTATGAATACGGAAAAAGCGCCGGAATTTGTAAGAGGAATAACCCGCGGAGAATTTTGTGGTATTGCCAAAAACGTAATTAAATACATCGGCACGGCAGAACTGCCGAAAAAAACAAATACAGAATTTACGGACAGCAGTGATACCGCAGTATGTCAGCTTGCCGCTCTCGGCGTGGTAAACGGCTATGAGGACGGTACCTTCCGACCGGAAAACACCATAACCCGTGAAGAAGCTGCGGCGATACTCTCAAGGCTGCTTAGTCTGTACACAATGAACGGCACAGCGGAAGCAGCCTACAGCGACAGCGAGGACATTCAGGACTGGGCGAGGGAATCGGTAGGCATCATGTTACGTTACGGCATTATGAACGGAGTGGACGACACGCGTTTTGACCCGAAGGGTACATATACGATCGAGCAGTCCGTTGTGACACTCCTGAGAGCCTTTAACGCCATAACAGACAACGGATATTTAAAGCTCCCTGCAATACCGTCAGGCGGCAAATACTGTACCGTATACCGCGAGGGCTATCGTAACGGAAGAATAGAGCTTGCGGTGTATGACACGGAGGAGGACAGCACGCTCGTAAATGATAACGGCGTTCTTTCCGTAAGCGGCAGCTACACAAACGATGTAAAGTATTATTTCAGCGGCGGCAGATGGGTACAGTTTGAAAGCGGATATGAAAGAATAAGCAACAACGCCAAAGCGGTGCTTTGGAGCAGTAAATAATGAGATAATCGAGTGTCCTTTGGATTTCCGTTTTGTCGTTTAAGTATTTAACTTCGGTTGCACCGTTTTCATTCCACTCATGATACTCAACTGACATAACAGTACCCTGTCAAGCGGTAAAAGTCAATAGTTATTATTGACAGATTTTATTAAGCTTATACCTGTAATTTTCGCCTTGTCGAGTTTTGTCAGATATTGCTTACACAACTTTTTCCGCAGACCCTCCTGACATATTAATCTGCCTTGCTTTCCTTAATGGCATTGTCGAGGTCGGCTGTTATGTCCTCATAGTGTTCAAGCCCGGGTGAAAGGCGTATAAGCCCATCTGTAATCCCGACCCTCTGCCGGATTTCATAAGGTATTGAGGCATGTGTCATGCTTGACGGATGGCATACAAGCGATTCAACGCCGCCGAGACTTTCCGCCAGGGCTATAAGTCTGAGTGATGTGAAAAATTTTTCTATATCATAGTTTTTATGAAGCTCAAAGGAAATCATAGCGCCGCCGTTCTTGGCTTGCGCTTTATTCACCGCATAACCGGGGTCTGTTTCAAGCCCGGGATAGTATACGCGCTTTACAGCCTCATGCGCTGCAAGAAAGCGCGCAATTCTGAGCGCATTTTCCACATGTCTGTCCATACGAACACCGAGTGTTTTTATTCCGCGGATAAGGAGGAAGGAGTCGAACGGCTGAAGCACGCCGCCTGTAGCGTTTTGTATAAACGCCAGTTTTTCCGCAAGGTTATCGTTATTGACTACCACAAGTCCTGCCACAAGGTCGCTGTGACCTCCAAGATACTTTGTGGCGCTGTGAATAACAATATCGGCTCCAAAATCTATCGGACGCTGAATATACGGCGTCATAAACGTGTTATCCACAACAGAAAGAAGTCCGTGCGAATGAGCAAGCTCCGAAACCGCTTTCAGATCGGTTATTGTCATAAGAGGATTCGCGGGACTTTCTATGTATATTGCCCTGACATCGGAGGTTATTTTTGTTTCAAGCTCTTTTATATTTGTTGTATCCTCAATCGAATAGTTAATATTAAAATTACTAAATACCTTATCAAGCACACGGAAGGTGCCGCCGTATACATTAGATGAAATGATAATTTTATCTCCGCTTTTAAACAGGCTGAGAACCGCCGTTATGGCGGCCATGCCCGAGGCAAAGGCGAAGCCCGCAATGCCGTGCTCAAGTTCCGCGATAAGCTTTTCAAGTACGGCGCGCGTAGGATTGCCTGTTCTTGAATATTCCCACCCCTTATGCCTGCCAAGCTCATCCTGCTCATAGGTTGAGGTCTGATAGATGGGAACATTAACCGCGCCGGTAAGCGGGTCACTGTCAAAGCCGCCGTGCAGCAAGGCAGATTCGATGTGGTTATACTGCTTCATATTCTGTAATCATCCTCCAGATTATCTATTAAGCCGTACTCCATAAGTATCTGTTCAAGTCTTTCCTGAGTGATAGGCGTCGGAATAACAAATTTTGTATTGTTCTCAATCTTGCGCGCAAGCTCACGGTATTCATCCGCCTGATGACATTCCGGCTTGTATTCTATAACGGTTTTCTTTCTGATTTCAGCCTGCTGAACAACATTATCGCGGGGCACAAAATGAATCATCTGTGTGCCAAGCTCGTTTGCGAAGGCCCTTACAACCTCGATCTCGCGGTCAACATTCCGGCTGTTGCAGATGATGCCGCCGAGTCTTACGCCGCCCTGACGCGCATAGCGGGCGATACCCTTTGATATGTTGTTTGCCGCGTAGAGCGCCATCATTTCTCCGCTGGCAACTATATAGATTTCCTTCGCCTTGCCCTCTCTTATAGGCATGGCAAAGCCGCCGCATACAACGTCTCCGAGAACATCATAGAATACATAGTCAAGGTCCTCCGTATATGCGCCTAATCTTTCGAGCAGCCCTATTGAAGTAATAATTCCGCGTCCTGCGCAGCCTACACCGGGCTCAGGACCGCCGGATTCAACGCATCTTGTACCCTTGAAGCCCTCTTTAAGAATAAGGTCGAGGTCAATATCGTCGCCCTCCTCGCGGAGTGTGTCAAGAACGGTTTTCTGCGCAAGTCCTCCCAGAAGAAGTCTTGTGGAATCCGCCTTAGGGTCACAGCCTACAACCATAACCTTCTTTCCGCCCTCAACAAGTCCTGCTGTGAGGTTCTGGGTGGTGGTTGATTTGCCTATGCCGCCCTTGCCGTAAATTGCTATCTGTCTTAATTCTTTTGCCATTTTTATATATGCTCCTTTTTCCTTATCATTACAGTTCACCTATCCTTTTGAAGAGCTGTAATTAATTATCCGTGTGAAAATGTGTCCTTATGTGAAATACGCTTCAGATAAATCTGATCGCCGTAATCCTTACCGCCTGGCACGCCTATGGCATCTGCGCGGCAGCGCTGGCAGTGACGGAATACGTCTATGTATTTTTCCGCCTTTTGTCTTGCGCCGTCAATTTCAGGACAGGACGGCGCCCGGCAGTCTGCAAGATCGTTCTGAGGTATAAGCGGAATGATATTATATATCGAAGCTCCCGCTTCGCTCACTGTTTTTGCGATCTCCTCAATATGTTCATCATTAATGCCCGGAACAAGAACAGTGTTAACCTTTACCGTTATCCCTGCGCCGCTTACTCTGCGTATGCCATCAAGCTGATTTTTAATAAGTATTGCGGCGGCTTCAGTACCGGTATAATGTATTCCGTGATAAAGTATACCGTTATTAAGCTTTGCCTCAATTTCGGGATCGATCGCGTTGACCGTCACAGTCAGCGAATCTATTCCGCTGTCAATAACCTCCTGCGCCTTTTCGGCAAGCAGCAGTCCGTTTGTGCTCATACACTTTATTATCTGCGGAAATTCCCTGCCGATAAGGCGGAAGGCCTCCAAGGCGTAATCGGAGGCAAGCGTATCTCCCGGACCGGCAATACCGGCAACGGTAATGTCGGGACAAAGCTCAAGCGACCGTCTTATAACATCTGCCGCTTCATCAGGCTTGATTACCGTAGAAGCGACACCGGGACGGTTTTCGTAATCGTTTATCCGTCTGTCGCAGAATTTACATTCTATATTGCAGGTCGGGCTTATGGGAAGATGTATTCTTCCATTGCTGCCTTTTTTACCGAGGGCATAGCACGGATGCTTTGACGTAAGCTCCTCATAGCTTATTGCCATTCTTTTTTCACCTCTTTTTTAGTTCATTTGTTAATTCCTGTAATATGGAATAAAGATAAAAGAAAAAGACTGTCTTTACAGAATTATCCCTGTATAAGGGGATCTGTAAAAGCAGTCTCTGATATATTCAGTCAACCGTCTGTGGTTTATTTTACTCTTATCTTTTCCTGACGTTCAATCTGAACGACAACACCATCCTGTATTACAAGAGTAACAGAACCGTATTTAGTTTCACCTATGATTTCTTCTGCCATTTTAAAAATTTCTGCCAGATTGCCTTTTACTGGTTTAATAGTAGTCATAGCTGTATCACGCTCCTGTTTATGTATTTATTGGGTTTTATTGCATTATAGTATTATAAATTTGATTTGTCAACCGGCTGCGGGTTGAATAATTTTTAAATTTTTTAGGTTATGATTTTTTTTAAAATTTATTCAGATATTGTAAGGTTGACAAATCGAAAAATCGGTAGTAATATAATTTCACAGTTGACTGAACATATCAGAGACTTGATACGGAAAAAGCGTATCAGGTCTCTTTTTTACTTATTAGGAGGTTTTTACTATGGCATACAAATTTGATACGGTTAAGGTAAGGGGCGGATATAATTCAAAGGAGCATCACAATTCGGTTGCAGTTCCGATTTATCCGACGGCGGCATATGATTTCACTGGCTTTGAGCAGTTTGACAGAATAAGAGCCGGAGCCGAGCCGGGATATCTTTATACGAGGATAGGCAATCCTACGGTATCGGTCCTTGAAGAGAGAGCTGCGGAGCTGGACGGCGGAGCCGCGGCGGTCGCTCTGGCATCGGGCATGGCGGCGGTAAGCTATTCAATACTCGGCGTAACAGGCGGAAACGGCAGGATCCTTTCAACAAAACAGATATACGGCGGAACCTTTGACCTTGAAAACGATTTGTTCCCGTCAATAGGAATAGAATTTGATCTGGTCGACCATGACAGTGCGATTGACGAATGGGAGGCGGCAATAAAGGAGGATACAAAGGGAATATTTGTTGAAAGCATTTCAAATCCGGGGGCAAAGCTGCTTGACATTGAGGCGCTTGCAGAGCTGGCTCACAGGCACAAAATACCTCTGATTGTTGATAACACCTTTGCAACACCGTATTTGTTCCGACCGCTTGAGCACGGCGCGGACCTTGTTGTATATTCCGCGACAAAGGGTCTTAACGGTCACGGCAATGCGATTGCCGGAATTATAGTAGAGGGTAAGCCGTTTGACTGGACTGCGGACAAATACCCGCACTTCCACAGAAAGCACTGGGTAACCCGTGACCTTGATGATAATGAGAGAACCTATGCGGAGGCATTTCCGCTGTTCCCGTTCTCGGCATATGTAAGAACACAGCTTCTCGCTTATCTCGGCGCGGCGCTCAGTCCGTATGATGCGCAGCTTGTTCTTATAGGTATTGAAACTCTTTCAGAGCGTATCAAGAAGCAGATTTCAAACACGAGATGGGTTATAGAATACCTGAAAACGCGTCCGGACGCGGTTGCGTGGATAAGCTATTCCGAGCTTGACGAAAGCCCATATAAAGCGCTTGCCGATAAATATTTTCCGAATGGCGCGGGCACTGTATTAACCTTCGGGCTTAACGGAACAGAGGAGCAGGTGATAAAGCTTGTAAACAGCACAAAGCTGTTCGGCTTTCAGGTGAATGTCGGGGATGCGAAGTCGCTGATTGTAAATTCACCCAAAACAACACACGGTGAGCTGAATCCCGGCGAGCTTGACAGCGCGGGAATCAGACCGGAAACTGTTCGACTGTCACTGGGTCTTGAGGATGCGGAGGATCTTATTGCTGACCTTGAGCAGGCTCTGGCGCAGGCGGGATTTGAACGATAATCTGAGAAATAAATAAAATACTTTGACCTGAAAGAAGGAGAAGAAAACAAAATGAGTACAATTAATCTGAAAACACCGGAGGTTGCCGTACGCGAAATACGCCTCGGCTCTATTACCGGCTTCCAGGGGGACGCTCAGGAGCTGCTCAACCGTGCCGGATGCGGAAAGCTGAAGGACAAGAAACGCTCATTCAGTCAGTGCCTCGGCTGCTCAACCTCGAATGCGGCATGCACGACCATACTTATACAGGATGCCGCTGTAATCAGCCACGGACCGGTGGGCTGTTCAACCTGTCTGCATGAATTTGCGTTTACATACCGTGTAAATGCGCCGCTGAGAAATGTGGACAAGCCGACACAGCGCAAGGTATATTCTACAAATCTTGAGGAGAAGGACACAATTTACGGCGGAGCCGTAAAGCTTGAAAAAACGATAAAAGAGGTATATAAGCGCGCAAAGCCGAGCGTTATATTCATTCTTACGACCTGCGCGGCGGGAATTATAGGCGATGATGTTGAGAGTGTTACGAACGCTCTTGAAAAGGAGCTGGGTATCCCGATTGTAGCCATATTCTGCGAGGGCTTCCGTTCAAAAATGTGGACCTCCGGCTTTGACGCGGGCTATCACGGTATAGCAAGAAAGCTTATCAAGCCGGCGGAGAAAAAGAGAAATATAATAAATGTTGTTAACTTCTGGGGAAGCGATGTGTTCAATAAGTGGTTCAACCGTTTCGGCTTTGAAGCGAACTATTTAACGCCGTATTCAACCCTTGAAACCTTACAGCATTCCTCCGAGGCGGTATGCACGGTGCAGGCATGCGCGACCCTCGGCTCATATCTGGCAACGGCTCTTGACCAGGAGTTCGGCGTGCCGGAGCTTAAAAACTCACCTCCGTACGGCATACCGCAGACAGACCGCTGGTTCCGGGAGCTCGGACAGCTTATCGGAAAGGAGAAAGAGGTAGAGGAGTTCCTCGAAGAGCAGAAGGAGAAGTATATGCCGAGAATTGAGGAGCTGAGAAAGCAGCTTGCGGGAAAAACCGCATATGTGACCGCGGGCGCGTCCCACGGACACTCGCTTCTGGCGCTTCTTAGCGAGCTTGGAATGAAGGCGGTCGGCGCGGCTATCTTCCACCATGACCCTGTATATGACAGCGATTCGGTTTCGGCGGATACGTTAAAGCATACCGTAGAGGATTACGGAAATGTAGAGAATTACAATGTCTGCAACAAGCAGGAGTTTGAGCTTGTAAACGTGCTTAACCGTGTGCGTCCCGATATATTATTTGCGCGTCACGGCGGAATGACGCTGTGGGGAGCAAAGTTCGGAATACCGTCGCTGCTCATCGGCGACGAGCATTTCGGAATGGGCTATGAGGGACTTGTAAATTACGGCGAGCAGATTCTGGCAACACTTGACAACAATGAGTTCGTAAAGAATCTGGAAAAGCACGCCGTAAATCCTTATACAAAGTGGTGGCTTGAACAGGAGCCTTATACATTCCTTAAGGGAGGCAGAAGCTGATGGCAGGATTAATTGAACAGGAACGTTATACTTGCGCGATAGGCGCGCTCCAGTCGGTAGTGGCGATACCGAGGGCAACGCCGATACTGCATTCGGGACCGGGCTGCGGCACTATGATCTCCGGATTCTTTGAGCGCTCAACAGGCTATGCGGGAGGAAGCACGTCACCGTGTACAAATTTCAGTGAAACAGAGGTTGTTTTCGGCGGAGTGAACAGATTAAGACAGATTATAGAGAATACATACAAGGTGCTTGATACCGATCTGCAGGTT
>JBJEFT010000158.1:0-2191 GCA_051874315.1 Candidatus Ornithomonoglobus sp. | reverse complement strand
TACTGAATATATAAATGAATTTAACAGATTTTTTTCTTAAAATTTATTGTCTGACCGGACTGAGAGGATGATGATTATGGTTTTTTTGCGCAGACGTAAAAATGGCAAAAAAGCAGCAACCATTTCACCTGAGAAAAAAATTAAAAAAGCATCCGATGAGTTGACAGAAAAAAGCGTTGATGGAGACAACAGCACAACGAGGGAGCAGAAACGCACCGTAAAACGCGATGAGTTCCGTAAGGCGGCGCTGAATGAATTTCTGAATACCGCGCAGAACAGCGAGAATACCCGGGAGGATATTCCCATGAAAAAAACTGATAACAAGACTAAGCCGGAAAAAAAAGCTTCAGGACAAAAGATAAAAAAAGCTTCCGCAAAAAAAACGCGCAAAAAACGCATACTGCCAAAGCTCATATTAATTATTTTTATAATAGTTGTATTGTGCTGCGCGGGGCTTTATACATACGGCTGCCTTACTGTATCCTCTGACAGAATAGGAAACAATGTGTATATAGAGGATATTGATGTCGGCAATCTCACCTCAGATGAGGCGCTTGCAAGGCTGTGTCAGTCGGACCTTATGAGTAACAGGGCAATAACACTTACCTGTAGTTCATACTCCGTTTCCCTCAACTGCGCTGATGCAGGGCTTACACCCAAAATTGAGGATACGGTCGCAAAGGCCATGCGTTACGGCAAGAGCGGTGATATTTTCTATGACGGCTTTGAAAATACCCTTCTGCTCTTCAAAAGGCATACAATTATACCTGACGCTGACGTAAACGAGGCGCTCCTGAGAGAAAAGATAACGGAATTCGGCAACAGTATATACGGCGAGCTGGCTCAGCACAGTCTGGAAATCAGAGATGGGGTTGTTATCTGTACACCCGGTCATTCCGGCTTTGACAATAATACCGATGCAGCATACAGCGAGATTTTAGGCGGGCTGAAAAACGACCAATATACCATACCCGTCGTTCTTAAGGAAGGACATCCGGATCCGATTACAGCTAATGACGTAAATAATTTTGTTTACTGCGATCCGGCGGATGCATATTACAAAAAGGAGAACGGCACAATTGTTATTGAGAACGAGGTATACGGCAGATACTTAGACCTTGCCGAAACAGAATCGCTTATTTCCGGGCTTGTCGAAAACGGCTATGTTATTTATATTCCGTACTACACGACCGCACCGGAGATCACAGCAGAGCAGCTTGGCGCAAAGCTCTTTAACGCTGTAATTGGCAGCTATTCGACAAACTACGGAACCTCTTCGGCAAACCGATGCGCGAATATTGCCAATGCGGCATCCAAAATTAACGAAACCGCGCTTATGCCCGGAGATGTATTCTCATTTAACAATACTGTAGGGCCGCGTTCGGCCGCAAACGGTTTTTATACCGCAAAGGAATATGTAAACGGCGATACTGTTGACGGAATAGGCGGCGGAACCTGTCAGGTTTCATCAACATTATATAACGCCGTGCTTTATTCGGATCTGTCCATTGTTTCAAGAACAAACCACATGTTCCCCGTTGATTACTGTCCTATCGGTCAGGATGCGACAGTCGCTGATACCGGCGTTGATTTTAAATTTGTAAACAGCATGAATTATCCGATAAAAATTTCAGCTGTTACGAGCGGCTACACCGTGACGGTAAGCATAATAGGAACGGAGCGCGATGACCCGAGAACCGTCAAAATTGAGAACACAACCACCAAATCCGGTTCCGATACGTCCGTCCACTCAGTGAGATATGTATATAACAGCGCGGGAGAGCTTATCCAGACAGATGACCTCGGAAACAGCTATTACATGGCCCATGACAATTAATATATACGGCATTTGTTAATTTAGGCTAATTTCTCTATAAAAAATATGTGTTTTTATGCAAGTTAGCTATTGCAATATTTGTGATTTTATGTTATTATAAGTGTATTGTACAGCAAGGGCGTTGTACGATCTTATCATCAGGATATTTTCCTGTGTGATCGATCGTGCATTGCCTTTTTTGTTTATTGCTAAGTTTTAGCTGCGGCTAAGTTAGTTTATGCAGACTAACTTAGCCGGAGCCGGAGCTTTTTGACGCTATATAGAAACGGAGAATTGTTATGTTTGATGAAAAACTTACAGCGCATCTTGCGGAGCTTTCAAAGCTGGAGTTTACTCCTGAGGAGCTTTCAAGAA
>JBJEFT010000157.1:0-8502 GCA_051874315.1 Candidatus Ornithomonoglobus sp. | reverse complement strand
CCGAGGTGCCTATAATGCCTATCTTTTTGTTTTTTGTAGCGCGTACGGCCTCATAGCCTGCCGCGTCAACAACGCCGTAAATCGGCACATTATAATTTTCCCTTATGTGGGGAAGCGCAGCTGACGATGCCGTTCCGCAGGCGATAACGATCATCTTTACGTCATGGCTCAGGAGAAAACGGATGTCACCGTGCGTGTATTTTATAATTGTGTCCTTAGAACGTGTGCCATAGGGAACGCGGCCTGTATCTCCGAAATATACAATACTTTCATTTGGGAAAAGCTTCATAATCTCTTTAGCCGCGGTAAGACCGCCCAGACCCGAATCAAATACGCCTATGCTTCTGTTATCCATTATTTCACTCTTTCCTGCGCAAGCTCAATCAGACTGTCAAGCAGCTCGGAATATCCAAGTCCGACAGCGTCCCAGAGCTTGGGGTACATGCTTATATTTGTAAAACCGGGGAGGGTGTTAATTTCGTTAAGTATAACCGACCCATCGCTGTACTTCACAAAGAAATCGACTCTTGCGAGTCCCTGTCCGTCAAGCGCCTTAAATGCAGTTATCGCGTATTCGCGGATTTTTTCTATTGTTTCAGGCGGAAGCTCCGCCGGAATAACAAGCACTGTTGAAGCGTCATTGTATTTCGCGTCAAAGTCATAGTATTCGACAGTCGGCTTTATTTCGCCTACAGTAGCCGCATGGGGGTCAGAGTTGCCGAGAACCGCGCATTCGACCTCATGACCGTTAATATGCTCCTCAACAAGGATTCTGCGGTCATATTTTTTGGCGTTCTTAAGCGCCGCGATGAGCTCATCTCTGTTATGCGCCTTTCCAATGCCCACCGATGAGCCAAGACGCGCAGGCTTTACGAAGCACGGATAGCCGAGCTTTTCCTCTATTTCGTCCGCGCTGTCCTCAAGGTTATCTGTGTTGGTTACGACAACCCAGTCTGCCTGAGGGATTCCGGCAGCCTGAAATATAAGCTTTGAGAATGTTTTGTCCATGCCGTTTGCCGAGGACAGAACGCCCATGCCGACATACGGAATATGTGAAAGCTCAAAAAGTCCCTGTATTGTACCGTCCTCGCCGTACTCTCCGTGAAGAACAGGGAAAATGACATCAATATGTATTACCTTATTGTCATTACCGTCAAAGACAACGATGCCGTGCTGCGCGCTGTCCGGTGAGATGAACGCTGTTTTAAGATTTTCAGTATCCTTTTCCCATTCTCCCGGTTCGATCTTTGACCGGTCGCCGGTGTAAAGATACCAGCGGCCGTCCCGTGTTATGCCGATCGTATATATATTATATTTTTCCTTATCAAGGTTATTAAGAATTGATGTAACGGATTTCTGAGAAATGTCATGCTCCGGCGATTCTCCGCCGAATATGACGCATAAATTCTTTTTCATTTTAATATCATTCCTTTTTTTATTCATGTGGTACAATATAACCCCACAACATATATCATACCTTATTTAGCCGAAAATTTCAAGTAATATAACGAATTTTCTTAGAAAATTAAAACTTTTGAAACAATTAATATATTTCGTTTCTGAGTCTGTCAAGTATCGCAGTAAAGTATTGTGGCAGCTCCGAATCAAATTCCATAAGCTTGCCTGTAGCCGGATGGGTAAAGCCGATGGTTTTGGCGTGAAGGAGCTGACCGTTTGTTTTGAACCGTTCCTTTTTTATTCCATATACCGGGTCACCTACTATGCTGTGTCCGATTGATGCCATATGCACTCTTATCTGATGTGTGCGTCCTGTTTCGAGTATGCATTCAACAAGGGTGTACAGCCTGAAGCGTTCAAGCACATTAAAATGAGTAACGGCATTACGGCCTCCGGCGATAACCGCCATTTTTTTTCGGTCGGTCGGATGTCTGCCGATCGGCTTATCTATTGTGCCGCTGTCCTCTTTTATATTGCCGTTTACAAGACAGTTGTATTTTCTGAGCGCCTTTCGCTCCTTGAGCTGAGCCGATAACGCCTCATGCGCTTCATTTGTTTTTGCAACGATCAAAAGACCTGAGGTGTCCTTATCTATTCTGTGCACAATTCCCGGACGAATAACGCCGTTTATGCTGCTCAGGCTGCAATGGTAGAGCAGACCGTTCACCAGGGTTCCGTCGGGGTTGCCCGGCGCGGGATGCACCACCATTCCCTGAGGCTTATTTACAACTATAACGTAATCATCCTCATAGACAATATCGATCGGAATATCCTGGGGCTGCGCCTGAAGCGTTTCCGGCTCCGGAATCTCGATTACTATTTCATCTCCGGCCTTTAGCTTTGTTTTTTTATCCGCCGCTTTGCCGTTTACCGTGATTTTTCCCTCCTCGGCAAGCTTTGCGGCAAAGCTGCGGGAAATTTCACTGTTATCGGCGATGTATTTGTCAAGCCTGATGCCTGACGTATCGACTGTAATCGTCAGCTCATCCATTCTTCTTCTCCCGTGTATCGTCCTTATCAAAGAGCAGAACGTAAATTACCGCGGCAGCCGCGCCGCCGACTATTGCCATATCGGCGATGTTGAAAACAGGGAAGCTGAACCATTTGATCGCTATAAAGTCGACAACAAAGCCGTATGCCACGCGGTCAACAGCATTGCCGAGCGCGCCGGCAAACAGAAGCGCAGCCGCAAGACACAGCATAGGATGAGACGGCTTTTTTATGACCCAGTACACAATGACCGCGATACAGAACAGTACCGATATAATGCTTAAAACGGACGTATTGCCGCTTAATATCGAAAATGCCGCGCCGGTATTTTTCACATACAGAAAATCAGCCACACCCGGAATACCGCCGAAAACAGTACCGGGAGTGTAGTTACGGAGGATGCGCAGCTTCATCAGCTGATCAAGCAGCGTAATCACTGCGGCGGCTATTAGCCACAGAACAGATGAAGCAATAAATTTTTTCTTATTCATAAAAGAGACCTCTTATTTTGAAATATATCTTATAGCGTCAAATATTTCTTCCTTTGTAACGTCGCGCGTCTGAATGACCTCTCCGATGTGTACCGGAAGAACAAACTTGAGCTTACCTTCAGCCTTCTTTTTATCCTTCTGCATGAAGTCATAGATTGTTTCCGCCGCCGGCAGCTCCATGCGTATGCGGAAGTCATATCCGATGAGAGTTTCTTCAATGTCATTAAGTACAGATTCGCTGATAAGACCGCGCTTTACTGCGATATGTGAAGCGGCAGCCATACCAATGCCTACGCACTCGCCGTGGGTGGTTGTGAAGTTGAGCGCCGATTCCGCCGCGTGACCGATCGTGTGACCAAAGTTAAGGATCGCGCGCAGCGAATTTTCCTTTTCATCCTGCTCAACGACCTCAGCCTTTATTTTGCAGTTGCGCTTTGCCATTTTTATGAGTGTTTCGCTGTCAAGCGACTTAATAAGCTCCTTGTTTTCCTTGATGAAAGCATAGAAGTCTGCGTCGCGGATTATACCGTGCTTTATGACCTCGCCCATGCCCGAAACAAACTGGATATGAGGGAGGGTTTTAAGCGTGCTTACGTTTATATAAACAAGCTTAGGCTGATGGAAGGCGCCTAAAATATTTTTACTCTCCATAAAGTCAATGCCGGTCTTGCCGCCTACGGAGCTGTCGCTCTGTGAAAGCAGGGTTGTGGGGATTTGAACAAAGTCAATTCCGCGCATATAGATTGCCGCCGCAAAGCCTGCCATATCGCCGACAACACCGCCGCCGAGCGCTAAAATCATGCTCTTTCTGTCAAGCCCGTGCTTAACGCAGGCGCCGCAGATGCCGAGGATTGAGTCCATACCCTTGTTTTCCTCACCTGCCTCAAAAGCGTAGACTGCGCTGTCATAGCCTGCGTCTACCAGAATTGTATTCACCTCATCAGCATAAAGCTTTTCCACATTTGTGTCTGTAACAATAAGAAGCTTTTTGGGCGCGTTTATTTCCCGTAAGCTGCTTACAAGCGCGTCAAAGCTGTCAGTGAAGCATATATCATATGAATCCGCTCCCAAATTTACATGTAATTTATCCATTGTAGTTTCCTCCTGTAACCGGAATTATTCTAAGGGCAGAGACGGAACAGCGTTTAATTTCAGATCCGCTCTCGTGCCCGATATATATTCAAAGTATCCCGCGGCGGCAATCATGACCGCGTTGTCCGTGCATAGCACCGGGGGCGGAAAGAGCACCGTCATGCCCTGCTTTCCCGCAAGCAGTGTCATTTTTTCTCGGAGCGCCGAGTTTGACGCAACGCCGCCGGCAAGTACGATAGTTTTTGAATTTCTGCGTTTTGCGGCCTCTATTGTATGTGTGCAGAGAGCGTCCGTTACCGCGTTCTGAAACGATGCGGCAATATCGGCCTTATTATAGCTTTCGCCCTTCTGGTCCAGCTTGTGGACATGGTTTATAACCGCTGTCTTAACACCGCTGAAGGAGAAGTCAAGAGAATCGTCTGCCATTTTAACGCGCGGGAACTCGACCGCATGGGGATCACCCTCTTTGGCAAGCTTATCTATCTTCGGACCTCCGGGATAGCCGAGCCCTAAAATTCTCGCGATTTTGTCAAATGCCTCGCCCGCGGCGTCATCTCTTGTCATGCCCATGATCTCATATTTCATGAAATCCTCGGCGTATACAATATGGCTGTGACCGCCCGATGCCACAAGGCAGGTAAAGGGCGGCTTCAGATCGGGATGCGCAACGTAATTTGCGCAGATATGCCCTTTAATGTGATGCACGTTTACAAGCGGCTTTTTCAGCGCGTATGCAAGCGCTTTTGCCGTTGAAACGCCCACAAGAAGCGCGCCGACAAGTCCGGGACCGTAGGTTACGGCAATGACGTCTATATCGCTGAGTGTTACGCCGGCCTTTTCAAGAGCCTCGTCAACAACCGCGTTGACCGCCTCAATGTGACATCGGGACGCTATTTCAGGAACAACTCCGCCGTAGCGCTTATGTATGTCTATCTGTGAATTAATGACATTTGAAAGCATTTCACGACCGTTTTTCACAACCGCCGCCGCGGTTTCATCGCATGAGCTTTCAATGCCGAGTACCAATATATCTTCCATTACTGAAGCTTCCTTTCCATAATTACGGCATCCTCGCCGCCATAGTATCCGCGTCTCAGATCAATCTGCTTAAAGCCATGCTTTTTGTATAGGCCTTTTGCGGCAGCGTTTCCCGCGCGCACCTCAAGGAGCATATGCTCACATCCGCAACCAACAGCATGTGACAGAATATCCTTCATAAGCGTGTCGGCAAAGCCGTTTCCCTGAGCGTCGGGATGTACCGCAATGCGGATAAGCTCCGCTGTCTCGTATATGCACCATATACCGGCATAGCCCGCGGCTTTTCCGTTATCCTCAAGGAGAATATAGTAAGCATAGTCTTTGGCAAGCTCATCTTCAAGCTCCTTTGCAGCCCATGCCTTTTTGAATGCGGCTTTATCTATGGCTGCCGCTGCGGCAATATCCCCGCGGGTCATTAATCTTATATTCATTTGCTTTCCTCAACCGGAAGCTTTTCGGCTATATCAACGAGAGCGTCATATATCTGCGCGGCTGTTTCCTCGTATTCCTCAAGGTCTCCGCCGAAGGGATCGGAAATATCCCCGTCATCTCCGGCGTATTCAAGCAGGGTTTTGATCTTATCCGGCGCGTAATTAAGGATAAGCTGCTTATGCGCCTTTGTCATTGTGAGGATGATGTCTGCCATATTGATAAGCTCATCCGTAAGCGGCTTTGTGCGGTGCCCCGTAAGGTCAATGCCGCGCTTTTCCATTGCCTGTATTGCCTCATCGCTTGCCTTCTCTCCGATCCCGGCAAAAACTCCCGCGCTGTCTATCAGGACATTGAGGTCGTTTTTTACGGCGATGTCGTTCATCATTGCCGCCGCCATTGCGCTGCGGCAGGTGTTGCCTGTGCAGACAAATAAAATTTTCATCGGCTCCTTTGCCATTTGTGTCAGCTCCTTTATACATAAATCACTCTCTGGGCGGCGGACTTATACAGCCTGTTTCTTATCGCAAGTCCGTAGCCGTCACGGTTCTCAAATTCGGCGTATACCACCTCAACGCCCAGCTCGTCAAACTTTCGCAGACAGGCGAAGAGATTTTTTGCGTAATCCTTATTTGTCATGCCGCCGTGTAATATGACGGCGCTGTCATACGCGTTTTCGGACATTGTGAGAACGCCGCAGGTTTTATCTGAATTTTCCTTTAGTCTTTTATCTATTTCGGCCTTTACGGCTTTCATGCTTCCCTCAATTACGGTAACCTCCGCATCCGGGGAATAGTGCTTGTATTTCATTCCCGGACAAAGCGGTTTTTCGCCCTCTTTCAGTGACTCGAGTATGTGCGGGTCAATTATAGCTTCCGGCACAACGTCAGTGAGCATTTCAAAGGTAATGCCGCCCGGACGGAGCAGAACGGGAACCTTCCGTGACGCGTCAACGATCGTTGATTCAACTCCGACAGCGCAGTCGCCTCCGTCAATGATTGCCTCAATTCGTCCTGTCATATCGTCGATTACATGCTTTGCCTTTGTCGGACTCGGCTTGCCGGAAAGATTGGCGCTCGGCGCGGCTATGGGAACGCCTGCCGCTTTAATCAGTCTCTGCGCCGTTTCATTTACGGGAAAGCGTATTGCGACCGTATCCATTCCCGCCGTTACCTCATCGGGTATTAAGCGGCTTTTCTTTAAAATTATAGTGAAGGGACCCGGCATAAAGGCATGAATAAGAGCCTTTGCCGTGTCGCTTATATCCTTTGCAAGCTTTGGCAGCTCATCAATATCCGCGATATGGACAATGAGGGGATTGTCGGAGGGTCTGCCTTTTGCCGCATATATATTCTTTACCGATGCCGGAGCAAACGCGCTTCCGCCGAGACCGTAAACTGTTTCGGTCGGGAATGCTACGAGTCCGCCCTCTGCAAGAATGCGGCCCGCAAGCGCGATTGAGGCGTTATCGGTTCCTAAAATTTTTGTTTTCATTTCCATTCATCTCATTCTACAGAAGTGCTGCGCAACAGCTCGTTTTTAATTTCCCAAAGCCGCTTTGAAAGGTCCACATAATACTTATGCGGGTTTTCAAAGCGCTTAAGCTCATCCCAGAGCCCATCGATCTCCATACGGCAGTATTCTCTGAGTACCTGTACAGACGGTGAGTCATAGACGCATTTGCCTTTTTTGAATATTCTCTTTAAGAGCGGACGCGCATAGAAGTTCGCTATCCTCTTGTGCTTCCATGTAAACTGCGGGTCAAATATTTCATACGGCCCATCGGCGTTGATTTTTTCCTCATGAAGGGTAACAACGTCAGCGAGCGCCTTTGACGTGTCCTTGTCATACAGGCGGTAGACCTGCTTGAAGCATGGAGTTGTGATTTTTGAAACATTCTCGCTGATTTTGATTTTCGGCATTATGCTGCCGTCCTCGCGCTCCACACCCACGAGCTTGTAAACTCCGCCCATAACAGGATTTGATTTTGAGGTGATAAGTCTTTCGCCTACTCCGAAGGAGTCTATCTGCGCGCCCTGCCGCAGCATATCGCTTATGATGTATTCATCAAGCGAGTTTGAGGCAACGATCGAACAGTCGGGATAGCCCGCCTCGTCAAGTATTTTGCGGCACTTCTTTGAGAGATAGGTAATATCGCCGGAATCTATTCTTACGCCTTTAGGACGCTTGCCTATAGGCTTTAATACCTCGTCAAATACCTTTATCGCGTTAGGCAGTCCCGATTTTAAAACATTATAGGTATCAATAAGAAGTGTTGTGTCGTCGGGATAATTCCTTGCATATGCCGCAAAGGCCTCATATTCGGTATCGAACATCTGAACCCAGCTGTGCGCCATTGTACCGAGCGCCGGAATGTTGAATTTCTCGTCGGTGAGAACGTTTGACGTTCCGGCAACTCCGGCGATATATGCTGCTCTTGCGCCGTAGGTTGCCGCATAGGCCCCCTGGGCGCGGCGCGCTCCGAATTCCATAACTGCCCGTCCTGCGGCAGCGCGTACGATGCGGTTTGCCTTTGTGGCGATAAGCGTCTGAAAGTTTATTATAAGCAGCAGCATTGTTTCAACAAACTGCGCCTGAATGGACGGTCCGCGGACTATTACAAGCGGCTCACCGGGAAATATCGGAGTACCCTCCGGGATCGCCCATACGTCACATTCAAACTTAAAGCCTTCAAGATAGTCTATAAATTCCGGGGAGAACATATTCTTTGAACGGAGGTATTCAATATCCTCGGGCTCAAAATGAAGCCCGCGCAGATATTCCATCAGCTGCTCAACACCTGCCATAACAGCAAAGCCGCCATCGTCAGGAATTGAGCGGAAAAACATATCAAAGTAAACTATTCTGTCCCTGAACCCCTCGTTAAAAAATCCGTTAGCCATAGTGATTTCATAGAAATCCGTAAGCATTGTATAATTATCCTGCTTCATTTGTTCCTCCGTTTGTTATTCTTTTATCCTTATAACGGCTCTTACACCCTTGG
>JBJEFT010000156.1:0-2204 GCA_051874315.1 Candidatus Ornithomonoglobus sp. | reverse complement strand
CTCTGCCTTCCGCTCTGCCTTCCGCTCTGCCTTCCGCTCTGCCTTCTTCTCTGCCTTGCTCAATCCCCATCTTTTTGCCTTGTCTAAGTGCATAGTCCAGCGCACTGAGTTCTTCACGAAGAGTTTCTTCACGGCGAACTGCAATGTCCCGTACGCTCTTATCGGCACTTAATCTGTGTATTATGCTTACTCCATCCTGTATTTCCGGTACCATAGTATTGTTCAGCATGTCAAGCTCCTCCTCACTTTCGGAATTTATAAGCTGCATCCACAGCTTTTTCTTGTTTTTAGGGTCACAGTAATTATCCAGCTTCGGCAGCTCAAAGAAATGCATTGCGCATTTATCCGTAAGTATCTGACAATGCTCCAAGTCTGCCATTGTGTATGTCGAGCAGTAAGAATCGGTGTCAAACATTTTAAAATTGACAATGTAAATTGATATTGTCGGTCTTATATCTCCATATGTGTCTCCCTTTTTAAGCTGCCCGCTGTATCTCTGCGCCCAATAGTACAGACCTCGTTCCGGAAAATCTCCGCGGTTGGTCACCTGTACCTCAACATTTATCAATCCGGCATCTGTTGTCAGCTTTAAATCAAAACGTGTAAACTTACGGTCAAGCTCTTCCGGTGTAATCTCCGAATTTTCAATAATCATTTTTGTGATGCTTTCATATGGGATTTCAAGGATATCCGCAATGAAGCTCTTTAAAAGCTTCTCATTATTCCTATCGGTAAACATCATTTTAAAAACAACATCAAGTTTGGCTTTTACAATTTCTCCTGCCATATCTATCACCCCTTTTTATACAATTATAACATAAAAAATTAGGGCTTGCAATAGTATTTGAACAAAATTTAAAAATCACTTGAAATACAGCACATAAAATGCTATAATAGAATATATGCTTTTCACTAAGTTTTCTGTAATCTATATAATGAAGAAAACTTAGTGAAAAGAGGTTTTAACGGCTTGCATTAAGTATTATAAAATTATAAAGTACTTAATGCAAGCCATGCAGCATAATTATGAAAGGAAGCATTGATATAATGATTAAACATATAGTAGCATGGAGAATTGCTGACGGCGAGGATAAGCTCGAGCGCGCGTCGGCGATAAAGGAAAATCTTGAGGCATTAAAGGGCAAGATCGATGAATTGGTCGATATTGAGGTCGGCATTAATTTCAATACAACGGAGTCCGCGTCTGATGTGGTCCTTGTAAGCACCTTTAATAACAGAGCTGATCTGGAGCTGTATCAGGATCATCCGGCGCATAAGGCGGCAGGCACAAATTATGTAAGACCTTATGTTAAGGAAAGACGGGTTGTTGATTACGAGTTTTAACGCAAGGAGTTACCACGAATGGCAACAGAGAAAATTACCCATGAGCAGTGGGCTGTTTCCGACAGCTTTATTGCCAAGATAAAGGAAGATAATGCAAACTTTGCCGTTAAGAACGGCAGAACGCGCCTTGCGCATACGGAAACCTACGGCTGTCAGCAGAATGTAAACGACACCGAGCGTATAAGAGGTATGCTGGCTAAGGCGGGCTTTGAGTTTACCGATAAGGCGGAGGAGGCGGACCTCGTTATATACAACACCTGCGCGGTCCGTGAAAACGCGGAGCAGAGAGTGTTCGGACGTCTCGGAATTTTGAAGCACATCAAGGAAAATATCAAGCCGGATATGCTGATCGCGGTCTGCGGCTGTATGGTTCAGCAGGAGCATATCGCGGAAAAGATAAAGAAGGTTCACGACCATGTGGATCTGATTTTCGGCACCCACGCGCTTTGGCGTATGCCGGAGCTGCTTTATAAGGCGATGAACGAAAACGGCGTTGTTGTTGATATAACGCCGAGTGACGGCTCGATTGCCGAGGATGTGCCGATCCTGCGCGACAAGGACGAAAAGGCGTGGGTTTCAATTATGTACGGCTGCAACAATTTCTGCACCTACTGTATCGTTCCGTATGTGAGAGGCAGGGAGAGAAGCCGAACGCCTGAGGATATTCTCGCGGAGGTAAAGTGCCTTGTAAAAGCGGGAACAACCGAAATTTCCCTTCTCGGTCAGAACGTAAATTCATACGGAAAGGACCTCGGTCTTGATATTGATTTCGCCGATCTGCTGAGAATGGTAAACGATATTGAGGGAGTTCGGCGCATACGCTTTATGACCTCGCATCCGAAGGATTTAAGCGACAAGCT
>JBJEFT010000155.1:0-8523 GCA_051874315.1 Candidatus Ornithomonoglobus sp. | reverse complement strand
TTCCTTATTATTCGGATGAAAGCCTTTCGATCGCGGAGCATCCTATCGCCATGCAGATACTTTCGCTGTTTGACGTGATAGAGAACAACTGGAGCTACAGCTCCATGTTTGAATATCTGCGCGCGGGCTTTGTCTACACGGCTGTAAAGGGCAAAAACGGCGGCAGACGGTACAGAAGGGTGCCGTCGGATAAAATAGATATACTTGAAAACTATGTTCTCAAATACGGCATACGCGGCAGAAGCATGTGGTGCCGTTCGTGGGCAGAGGGACAGAAAAATGTTATAGATGAGGCATTCGGAGAGGGAGAGAAAAAAGCAAAAGATAATGATACGGAAATGGACACCCTGCGGGAGATACTCATAAAGCCTGTAGTCGCTTATTGTGACGCTGTAAAAGAGGCGGAAACCGTCACAGATTACTGCTGCGCGCTGTATCGGTTCCTCGAGGACATTAATTTATACAACGGTCTTAAGGCGGAGCTGCTTGCAATGGCTATGAACCGCGCAACGGCGGACGCGCAGCGCTTCGGGCAGATATGGAATCTTGTGCTGGACGTTCTCGATCAGGTCAACACTGCTTTAGGGACATATAAAGTTACACATGAGGAGTTCTGCGGATATATACGCGCCTCTATGACGCAGTGCCAGATAAGGACTGTGCCGTCTGGTGTTGACCGTGTTTTCATAGGCTCGGTTGAGAAAAATCAGTCCGTAAATCCAAAGATTATTTTTATGGCGGGCGCCGTTTCGGGAACGTTCCCGTCGGAAACCGCGATCGAGGGCTTTCTGTCAAACGCGGACAGAGAATATCTTGCGGAAAATAATATTAATCTGGCTCCGGTAACCGCAAAGAGAAACTCAAAGCTTCATAACAGCGTATATAAGTCTTTAAGCGCCGTTACCGATAAGCTCTGCATAAGCTATCCGGTCCAGACATCGGACGGCAAGGGCTGCCGCGCGGCGCAGACGGTTATTGATATACGGGAAAAGCTGCCGGGGATACGCGTATATAATGATATTCTTGTATCCCCGGAGGAGGAGAAACGGATGTTTATTTCCTCGCCGAAGGCAACGCTTCATAAGCTGCTTATACATCCTAAGGCGCATCCGCTCTGGACGCACGTTAACGAGTGGTTCAGCGAGCGCGGAGAATGGAGAAACAGGATGTTTACAGTCAACAGGACAAGATATAATTATACAGACAGGGTTATATCATTAAATCCCGATTTGTCGCATGAGCTTTATCGGGGACAGATAATGTACAGCGCTACAAGGCTAAATTCCTATGCCGAATGTCCGTTCAGATACTTTCTGCAGTATGGACTTTGTGCGCAGGAACGTGAGGAATGGGAGCTTAACGCCGCTGATACCGGCAGCTATGCACATGAAATAATCCGCCGCTTCTGTGAGCGTATAGATAATGATGAAGGTCTTGACTGGAGCAGCGTTGATGACGATACCTGCGCTCAAATCGTTGACGGCATTGTAAAGGAAACCCTCGATCGTATAAACGGCGCGGAGATCAAGGACAAGGAGCGCACGGCGGATATTTTAAGACGTATGGGCAGGACCGTAAGGGAGGCGGCAAAGACCGTGCGGAGAAGTATTGCCGCAGGAGACTTTGAAATTGCGGCATACGAGAAGAGGATAAACACTCCGGTGACGGATAAGGTGGGAGTAACGGGAATAATAGACAGGCTTGACGTGTGCCGTCATGATGGTGTGAACGAATATAGGATAATAGATTACAAGACAGGCAGGCAGGAATTTAAGGTGTCGGAGGTATATAACAGATACGATATGCAGCCTGTGATATACGCAATGGTAATGCGGATGCTTGATGATGAGGCGATGATATCGGGAATGTATTACAGCAAGGTGCGAAACGATTACGCCCATATAAAATCAACAAGCCGTGATTCGACCGCCCAAACGGATCTGAAAAAGAACACGGAGCTTAACGGAGTGACCTTCGTTGACACTGATGCAAACGGGGACATAAAACAGGAATCGATTGACAGAGTTGAGTCAGAATTTGCGAGGATGGACGGAAGCCTTTTCTTCGGCAAGAAGCTTGAAATCGGCAAGAATATTCAGGACAGGGAAGCGGGAGAAAGACTGATTGAGCTTGTTCATGATAATGTGATTTCTATGGATAAGGAAATAAGAGACGGAAATATCGGAATTTCACCGCTTGTTATGGATAGTCAGCATAATGCCTGCACATACTGCGCCTATAGCGCGGTATGCAAATTTGACGAAAAGCTTTCGGAAAAGCGTCCTATCAAGGAAAAGGACAGCGAGGTATGGGAGCTGTTGAAAGGGGATGAGTAAATGGAATGGACAGAAGAACAGGAGCGCGCTATACACACCCCGACAGGGACGGGAAACATACTTGTTTCGGCCGCGGCGGGTTCGGGAAAAACAGCGGTTTTGGTTGAGCGTATCCTGCAGAAGATAATCAGAAATGAAGCGGCAATAGACCGGCTGCTTGTTGTAACCTTTACCGAGGCCGCGGCGGCTGAGATGCGCGAAAAAATCATAAAGCGTCTTACAAAGGAAATGGATAATCCGTCAAGCGGTGAGGGACAGCTAAAAACACTCAAACAGCAGGTGCAGCTTGCCCAGACTGCGGATATAATGACAATAGACGCGTTCTGCAACCGTGTGGTTCAGAACAATTTCCATGTACTCGGCGCCGACCCGGATGTAAGCATAATAGATTCGGCAATGGAGGAGCTTCTGCGTGATGAGGCGATGGAAAGCTTATTTGCCAGAATGTATAAAAACGAGAATGAGGACGAGCATGCCGCGTTTGAAAGGCTCATTGATGTCTATGCGTCAAACCGTGACGATAAAGGACTGGCAAAGATAATACACTTTGTATATAAATTCGTAATGTCCTTTGCCGACCCTGTAGACTGGCTGGACAGCGCTGCGGAAAATTACAGACTGCCAATATTGGAAATGCCTGTTGCCTTATACTATGAGGAGGTTTCAAGAGAGGCTGCCGCAAGGTGCGCCGCAAAGCTTGACGTATTTGTTGGGGACATAAAAGATGAAAATCTGCTTGCATACGCAAAGGAGCTTAAATCGGTCGCTGTATCAATCACAGATGCCAAGGACTGGGATGATATTTACGAAATATATAACAGGCTCTTTAAAAAGAAGAAGGGCAAGCCTAAAATTGTAAGCATCGTTCAGACACAGCCCGAGGCAAGGGATCCGGAGAACAAACAGGATGAGGAGCGGCTAAGATTTATACGTCAGGAGCTTATTGACCGCCTTAATGACGGAATAACAGTAAGCCGCGGCGCGTTTGAAGAATCCTGCGACAGCGGCTTGCTTTATGAAGAAGCGAGCGATCTCGTATGGATCGTAAAGGAATTTATGAAGGAATATGCCGCGCTGAAGGATAAGAACAGTGTGCGCGAGTTTTCCGATATTGAGCATATGACATATGAGCTGTTCCGTAGTCATGAGGACATAAGAAGCATTTATGCCGATAAATACGATGAAATTCTCATAGACGAATATCAGGATACAAACGGCTTGCAGGATGCCATATTCAATATGATTTCCCATAATAACATATTCATGGTCGGCGATCTGAAGCAGAGTATTTACCGTTTCCGCGGCGGAGACCCGTATATTTTCAGAGATAAAAGCGATAAATATATGACCGGCGAGTCAGAGGACAAAAAGCTTGTGCTTTCTCAGAATTTCAGAAGCCGCAGGGAGATACTGAGCAGCGTAAATGATGTTTTCGGATGTATAATGAGCCGTGAGGCAGGCGATGTCGAATACACCGGGACTGAAAGAATAGTGAGATTAAAGGACTATTATCCGGAACCGGAAACCGATCTTAAATCTGAGCTGCATTACTTAATGGTAAGAAACAGCGCCGAAACGGACAAGGGCATGGAGGAGATCCGATTTACGGCGGATAAGATCAAGGAGCTGCTTGAATCGGGAGCGAAGGTATACGATAAGGATACCGGACAGCTGCGCCCGATCAGAAAAAAGGATATTGTAATCTTACAGAACTCCGTAAAAAGCAACGGCGAGGATTTTGTAAAGGCGCTTTCGGACAGAGGTATCGAGGCGTTTACTGAAACGGAAACCTTTTTCGGCCGCCGTGAAATCAACGTAATGCTTTCGTTGATTTCCGTTATAAATAATGCGCGTCAGGACATTCCTCTTCTTGCAGTTATGCGCTCGCCTATAGGCGGGTTTACGGAGGATGAGCTTGTGCGCATCCGTCTTAGCGGGCCTGAATTTGATAATTTTATAAGCGCGGTGCGCTCCTTTGCCGCAACAGGAGGACTGCGGTTAAACAAAGCAAAATATGTTTACAAGGGACAGAAAAACAACACTGACTTAAAAAAGCGTGACCGCAGGACCTTGGCAGAGAAATGCTATGCGTTTACTGAAAACCTGAGACGCTGGAGAGGGTATGTCCGCAATAAGTCCGTAGCGCAGCTTATATGGACAATTTATGAGGAAACATATTTTTACGATATGATGGGCGCGATAGAGCAGGGCGAGGAGGCGCAGTTCAATCTTCGGCTTCTCTATGAAAGGGCAAGGCAGTATGAGAATGCGGGCTTTAAAGGCTTGTTCAATTTTATAAAATATATTGAGCAGATAGAGAGCAGTGACGAGGACCTCGGCGGCGCGAAGCTTATCGGTGAAAATCATGATGTGGTAAGGATCATGACTATCCATAAGAGCAAGGGACTGGAATTTCCGTATGTGTTTGTATGCGGCGCGGGAAAGAAATTCAGAACTGCGGAGGACGTTTCTATAATAAGACTGCATAAGGAGCTTGGCATTGGTCTGCCGTATATTTATTATGATGAGCATTATACAAGGGACACTAAAATCAAGGAGACTATAGCTCAGATAAATAAGAAGGAGCTTACAGCCGAAAGAATGCGCCTTCTGTATGTCGCGCTGACCCGCGCAAGGGAAAAGCTGTATGTTATCGCAAGTGTTAATACAGGCGAGGATGTAACGGAAGAATCACTGAATGATACATGGAAAAGTAAGTTGTCGGGAGGAAAAATGCTTCCATCTGTCGCATTGACCGCAAGGGGCTTTTTCGATTGGATGTGTCCTGCCGCGTACGCATCACCCGAAACATGGAGGCTGGTTTATCATGATATAACATCGGCATCACAGGACGGGGAGGCGGAAGAAGAGGATGAGCAGGAAACCTTTGAGGACAGCCCTGAGCTTCGCAGAGCGGTATATGAGATACTTGATTACAGGTATCCGTATAGTGAGAGCAGCACCATTCCGTCAAGGACCTCGGTAACCCAGCTGAAGGAGCTTACGATTGAGCGAATGAGCGGGGAGGATAATGCGCCTGATGCTCCGGTGTATGAGCCGGACAGCAGAAGAACCGCGGATGCAAATGATATGGCGGATCTGATGTTTTCACCGCTTCATCCCAAGCCTGCGTTCATGCGCGAAAAGGGCGACAAGCCGGCAAACGAAATAGGTACCCTTTATCATCTTGTTATGTCGGAGCTTAATCTTGACCTTATCCGCAAAAAAGGCGCGGATTGCGTAAAGGACGGAATAGAAAGGCTTGTGCGCGAGGAAAAAATCGTTGAGGAGGATGTTAAATATATCGACATTGAAAAAATAAAGGGATTTTATGAGAGCGATATAGGAAAACGCCTGTTGAATTCGTCAGAGATTCACCGCGAGCAGCCGTTCCAGATAAATATTCCCGCAACGGAATATGATCCGTCGCTCCCAGTGGAATACGCGGAGGAAAAGCTGATACTTCAGGGAATAATAGACTGTTATTTCAAGGAGCCGGACGGCTATGTGCTTCTCGATTATAAGACCGATAAGGTCAGAAATAACAAGGAGGAGATCCGCAGAAAATACGATAAGCAGCTTGAGCTTTATAAAAAAGCGATAGAGAGCCTTACCGGCAGAAGGGTAAAGGAAAGCGTGCTGTATCTGTTTGATATAGGAGAAACCGTATAAAAAATAACAACTATAAAAACCGTGATGACGGTTTTTATAGTTGTTGTTATCTATAATTCTTTTGTACGATATAAGCCAAAATATACACAGTAAGCTTTTTCGGACACAGGTATGCGGACAATATTCCTGCTGTTGAAGATAATCTCGAACAAATCGTATCAGAGCTGATAAAAACCAAAGAATATGTGGAGTTTCTTGTCGGACGCAGCGGAGAATTTGACCTGACAGCCGCGGCAGTTATACGCAGAGTAAAAATATGCTATATAACCCGAAACAGCGGGGGCACATATCAATCCGTGAACTATGCAAAGAAAAAGAGTAAAAAATACTGAATATTACCTAAATTAAAAGCATATAAATCTGATTTTACATAAAATTAGGAACACAAAGCGCTCCCTAAATTTTTACATATTTTCAAAAGTGCAGATTCTCTTAAAATTATTCTGCTGCGACAATGCTGCTGCAATAAGCTCGTAAGTCAGGAACATCATATATTGCCGTTTCCCAAAGAATATTTACATCTATCTCACCATAATTATGAGCGGCAATATTACGCATTGCTTTTATTTCACGCCATGGAACACTATTGTTAGCTGTTTTAAAATCCTCCGTAAGATTTCCTACAAGCTCACCGATTTGTAATATACACATGGAGATAGCATTTTTAACTACAAAATCTGAGGCAAATTTATCGATTGTAAGTGAAAACCTATCAATAGTTGCCTGAATTTCATCAGCATATTGGATTATCTTTTTTAAAATAATATTATCACGATTGTTCATATAACACTACCTCGTTATCAATAGAATCCTTAATTAATGATTCCTTTAAGGCTGCATAAGTTATAACATCGACGGGCTTATGAAGTCTTTCCTGCAGTGAATTTATGAATGAGTTAAACATTATAAGCCCGCGAATCTCTCCCTTATCAATAAGTAAATCAATATCGCTTTGTTCGTTAGGAGTACCATGGCAGTAAGAACCAAATAAAGCAGCTTTTTTTACGCCATACTGTTTTGCAACATCACTGACTATTGTTTTAATTTCATCTATATTGTAAATATCAGGCATATAGACACCCTCTTGCACAAATTATTTTATATACTTATAATACCACAAAATCAGGCTTATTGCAAGCCTGATTTCGTATAAAACAGGAGAGCATAACACACTCTCGTAATTTTTACATACTTTCAACAACCTCAATACCGAGTAATGCCAGAGCTGATTTGATAACGGTGCAGGTAGCGTCTACTATTGCGAGGCGCGCCTTTTTTGTTTCCTCATCAACATCGCTGCGCATGATCGGGTTTGTGTTATAGAACTTGTTAAAGGTCTTGACAAGGTTTGTAACGTAGCGGTTTACATAGAACGGCTCGTTCTTTGCCGCGGCGTCCTTGACCGCGTCACCGAAGGCATTCAACTGCTTAACAAGCGTATAAGCGTCATCGGAAACCGCCTTTGACAGATCCGCGTTGGCAAAATCTATTCCTTCCGCCTTTCTCAGAATACTTCTGCCGCGGGCATAGCCGTACATGCAGTACGGAGCCGATTCGCCGTCAAAGTCCAGCATTGTATCCCATGAGAATACGATGTCCTTCTCGCGTGAGTTTTTAAGGAAGGTGTAAAGGATCGCGCCGATACCTATCTTCTTTGAAACATCGTCTATATCGTCAACGGCCGAACCGTTGTTTACGATAATATCTCTTGTCTTTTCGATTGATTCATTAAGAACGTCCTCAAGAAATACAACGTCACCGTGACGGGTCGACATTGCCTTGCCCGGAAGCTTAACCAGACCGAAGCCGACATGAACGCAGTCCTTGCTCCATTCCCAGCCCGCGCGCTTCATTGTTTCAAAAATCTGTCTGAAATGAAGCGACTGCGGAAGACCTACAACGTAGATGTTCTTGTCAAAATTATAGGTTCTGTGGCGGTAGAGCGCGGCGGCTATGTCGCGGGTCGCGTAAATAGTAGCGCCGTCAGATTTGAGAATGATACACGGCGGCATATTCATATCCGACAGGTCAACAACCTGCGCGCCGTCACTCTCAACAAGCAGTCCCTTGTCGCGGAGTATCTGCACAACCTCGTCCATTTTGTCCGAATAGAACGCCTCGCCGTTGTATGAGTCGAACTCAACGCCGAGCATATCATATACGCGCCTGAACTCTACAAGGCTCTGATCCTTGAAATACTTCCAGAGCGCGGTCGTTTCCTCGTCCCCGTCCTCAAGCTTTTTGAAATATTCCCTTGCCTCATCCTCAAGCTCCGGATGCTTTTCAGCCTCCTCGTGGAACTTGACGTATATTTTTAGCAGCTCCTTGATGGGATTTTTCTCGATTAATGCCGGATCGCCCCAGCGCTTATAGGCGCTTATGAGCTTTCCGAACTGTGTACCCCAATCACCGAGATGGTTTAGCGACTTAACATCATAGCCTAAGAATTTATATATTTTTGCAAGGGAGTTACCCACAGCCGTTGAGAAAAGGTGGCCTATATGGAACGGCTTTG
>JBJEFT010000154.1:0-2207 GCA_051874315.1 Candidatus Ornithomonoglobus sp. | reverse complement strand
GTAAATCGACCTTTCTGAAGTCGCTCAACAGAATGAATGACCTTATTGAGGGCTGCAAAATAACAGGTGATATAAGACTTGACGGCACAGACATATACGGTCAGATTGACGTAAACCTTCTGCGCAAGCGCGTGGGTATGGTATTCCAGAAGCCTAACCCGTTCCCCATGAGCATATACGACAACATTGCCTACGGTCCGCGCACACACGGCATCCGTTCAAAGGCAAAGCTTGACGAAATCGTGGAAAGCTCGCTGCGCGGCGCGGCTATATGGGATGAGGTCAAGGATAACCTTAAAAAGAGCGCGCTGGCAATGTCCGGCGGTCAGCAGCAGAGACTGTGCATTGCAAGAGCAATGGCGGTTGAACCGGAGGTTCTGCTTATGGATGAGCCTACCTCGGCGCTCGATCCTATCTCCACCTCAAAGATAGAGGATCTTGTAACAGAGCTTAAGGACAAATTCACGATCATCATGGTAACACACAACATGCAGCAGGCAACAAGAGTTTCAGACAGAACCGCATTCTTCCTCCTCGGTGAGGTTATAGAATACGACGATACCGAAAAGCTGTTCAGTATTCCGTCTGATAAACGCACAGAAGAATATATTACCGGAAGATTCGGTTAATTTTATGGCTGTATCACTAACCTACAGCCGTTGGAGCGCCTGGAAAGGGCACTTCAAAAGAAAGGGGCTAAAATGTATTATGAGAAATAAATTTGATGAGCAGCTCAATCTGCTTAACCTCAAGCTTACGGAAATGTGCGCAGCCATTGAGCAGTCCATAAGCGGCGCTGTTACGGCAATTACAAAGAATAACATGGAGCTTGCAAAGGAAGTAATTGACGCAACGGGAGATATTCATTCAAGAGAGCGCGAAATCGAAGCGCTCTGCCTGAAGCTTCTCCTCCAGCAGCAGCCTGTGGCAAGAGACCTCAGAACAATCTCAGCCGCGTTAAAAATGATCACTGATATGCGCAGAATAGGAACACAGGCAGCCGATATATGCGAAATCGCGCTTACCTCTGAAAACATACTTTCAGACACTCTGCCTGAGCTTCTCCGCGAAATGGCGCTTGAAACCATTTCAATGGTAAACAAGAGCATAGACGCTTTCATCAGAAAGGACCTTGACCTTGCCTATGCCGTTGCCAAGGAGGACGAAAAGGTAGATAACCTCTTTATTGAGATCAAGAACAAGCTTATTGATTCAATAAAGAAAACAGATGCCAACGATCACTCAATTGACATCTTAATGATCGCTAAGTACTTAGAAAAGATTGGTGACCATGCCAACAATATTGCGGAATGGGTAGCATTCTCAATAACCGGCGGTCACAGGGAGTAATATTCCCCTACTTTCTTTACATTCCTTAAAAGACAGCCCCCGCATTCCACCTGCGGGGGCTGT
This sequence comes from Candidatus Ornithomonoglobus sp., assembly GCA_051874315.1. Classification (GTDB taxonomy): domain Bacteria; phylum Bacillota; class Clostridia; order UBA1381; family UBA1381; genus Ornithomonoglobus. The sequence continues at coordinate 794 of JBJEFT010000154.1, read as the reverse complement.
TTTACTTCTTAATCAGCAGCCTGTACAGTGTCTGTTCAAATCCAAATTCATCAATAAGCGCCTCGGCCTCGGCAAGCGCCTTATCCTTAGCCTTTTGCGATATATTTGACTTCACGGCGCGGATAAGGATGTTTTTCGGAGTGTGCGAAAGGTCTACAAATTCAAGCAGCTGCGTTGAATAGCCCATATACTGCAACAAATTTCCTCTTATCGCGTCAGTCATAAGCGCCGCCGCGCGCTCCTTGATTATTCCGTATCGGGTCAGAATCGACAGCCTGTCGCTTTTCATCTGCGCGTTAAGCTCATGCTGGCAGCACGGAACCGAAAATATCAGCTCCGCTCCCCAGGAAACCGCGTTATACAATGCGAAATCTGTCGCCGTATCACAGGCGTGAAGTGTTATTACCATATCAGGCTTTGTTTCGCACTTATAGCCGTTTATATCGCCTATCTCAAATTTCAGTCCGTCATAGCCGTAGCGCTGCGCCGCGCGGTTGCAGTCACGGATAACATCCTCTTTGAGGTCAAGTCCTGTTATATGCGCGTCTATGCGCATTATCTCGGTCAGATAATAATATACGATGAATGTGAGATATGATTTTCCGCAGCCGAAATCTATAATATTTATCGACTTATAATTACGGTTCTTTATCTCGTCATTTATGAGCTCAATAAAACGGTTTATCTGACGGAACTTATCATACATTGTGCGTACAATCTTTCCATCACTCGTGAATATTCCCATATCCACCAAAGGCGGAACTATTGTTCCCTCCTCGATAAGGTACTGCTTT
>JBJEFT010000153.1:0-2214 GCA_051874315.1 Candidatus Ornithomonoglobus sp. | reverse complement strand
GGGTTTTCCTTGCAAAATTATATTACATTTTCATTACAAAGTGGCAAACTCGGGGCTTATTTTTATGTTTACGATTAATTTGTATGATTTGTTATATATACGAAATAAAGTTTGTCCTATATGCGAATTGAACATTACGGAATTTGTGGTATAATATATAAAAATACACGTCCGAGGTGAAAATATTATGACAAAAAAGCAGCAATTGGAATATCTGATAACCGCGTACATGAGGAATGAATACAGAGTATCAACATTTTGTGACGAGTTCTCGCGCATATTTTTCCATGAACCGTGGAACAGCGATGCCGCAGATGAAAGAGAAATTGAGATATTTGAGCGGCTGGCGATTCAATGTGAAAGATACACTCCATTTAAACAAGACCTTGCGGTTTCGGAATACTATGTTGACGATACATATATTAACAATGAAATAATACAAGCTCACGGTAAATTAAAGGCTATGTCCGATTGCGGGAAAGACGAGGAGACTACGCAGTGATAGGGAAGAATATTGTCAAATGTATAAGAAAAGCGCAGTCTGAAAATAATAAATGTCCAAACTTTTTCCGTTGACAATACCATATTTATGTATTATAATAATCACAGAAAATATCGAGGAGTGACATAAGTGAAAAAACTTTTGAAGTATCTTGCGGACTACAAAAAGGAGAGCGTTCTCGGACCGCTTTTTAAGCTCTTGGAGGCATCCTTTGAGCTGTTTGTACCGCTGGTTGTGGCGGCGATTATTGATAAGGGTATTGTCAATAATGATTACGGATATATAATCCGTATGTGTCTGGTGCTTGTCGCGCTGGGAATTATAGGTCTGTGCTGCTCGATTACGGCACAGTTTTTTGCTGCAAAAGCGGCGGTGGGCTTTTCCACAAAGTTGCGCCACGCTCTGTTTGCACATATAGAAGGACTTTCGCATACGGAGATCGACACCCTCGGCACCTCAACGCTGATAACGCGTATGACCTCGGATATAAATCAGGTTCAGTCGGGAGTAAATCTTGTGCTGAGACTGTTTCTGCGTTCACCATTCGTTGTATTCGGCGCAATGATCATGGCGTTTACAGTTGATGTGAAATGCGCTTTGGTGTTTGTTGTGACAATACCTGTTCTGGCTGTGGTAGTATTCGGTATCATGCTTATAACAATGCCGCTTTATAAAAAGGCGCAGAAGGGACTTGACGGAATCCTCGGCAAAACCCGTGAGAATATAACGGGCGCAAGAGTGATACGCGCCTTCTGCATGGAGGAAAGCGAGATCAGCGGCTTTGAGGAAAAAAATGAAGCTCTGGTTAAAATTCAGAAGTATGTCGGAAGAATTTCGGCGCTTATGAATCCGCTTACCTATGTTATTATAAATGTTGCAATAATTATACTGATATTCGGCGGCGCGGTGCGCGTCAATACGGGAGCGCTTACCCAGGGACAGGTTGTCGCGCTTTATAACTACATGAGCCAGATACTTGTCGAGCTTGTAAAGCTTGCGAATATGATAATCTCGCTCACAAAGGCGCTTGCCTGCGGAAACAGAATTGCGGATGTTATGGAAATAGAGAACAGCATTGAAAGCGGCAACGTTACGAAGGGAATTGCCGGCGCTCCGGCGGTTGAGTTTGACGGCGCCTCGCTTGTTTACAAGGGCAGCAAGGAAGCGTCGGTTGAGGATATTACCCTTAAGGTGATGCGCGGAGAAACAATCGGAATCATAGGCGGCACAGGCTCCGGCAAAACCTCTCTTGTAAGCCTTATTCCGAGATTTTATGACACAGCGTCCGGCTCCGTTAAGGTTGACGGCGTTGACGTGCGGGATTATGATATTGAGGCATTGCGAAGAAAAATCGGTGTTGTTCCGCAGAAGGCGGTGCTTTTCAAGGGCACGATCGACTCAAATATGAAGTGGGGAAGCGAAAGCATTTCCGATGAGGATGTAACTGAGGCAATAGAAGCCGCCCAGGCGGAGGAGGTCGTTTCGGGCAAGAACGGAGTAAACGGCGAGGTTGAGCAGGAGGGACGCAACTTCTCCGGCGGTCAGCGCCAGAGACTTACAATAGCGAGAGCGCTTGCTAAGAAGCCGGAAATACTCATTCTTGACGACAGCGCGTCGGCGCTTGACTTTGCAACGGACGCAAGGCTCAGAGCGGCAATAAAGGAGCTGCCGTATAAGCCGGCGGTATTTATTGTGTCACAGAGAGCGTCCTC
>JBJEFT010000152.1:0-2216 GCA_051874315.1 Candidatus Ornithomonoglobus sp. | reverse complement strand
CTGCACTTGTAATGATTTTTGCCGTTTTTTGATATGATTTCTATATTATACCCCATGAAATCAATATAAAAAGCACATAAGAAATATTTTAAAGCGTCCCAGATATCAAAATACTTTTTACATATATCACCCAAGGATTGGTAATCGGAGCTTATGTGACTAACATCAAAACAATGACTGTGTTCAAAAACTTGCTTTTTGAATGCAAATACAAGTGTTTCAGTGTAAGTCAGATTATTATCTCTGCTCATTTCAATAAATTCACGTTCACTAATTTCAAGCCGCCGGAGATATTTATATATAAAATTTCGATTTATTCTTTGCTTGCGCAATGAGTTTAACAATTCAACTCCCGATTCGGTAAGCAGCAGTTTTTCTTTGCTAAATATAGAATTTTTGGAGTATATGGTTTGTTTACAGGTAGGACATTTTGCGTGAGCGCTTGGCACCTTTTTCAAGGGATTACTACAGTACGGACAGATTTTTTTGCTGTACATAATGGCATTATTGTCAAAAACATGAGTATCCAGAGAGGAAAACAGTGCAGATGTTCCAAATACGTCCACTTTTTCGGGGATATCCTCAATTATGCGACACCCGGGAGCAAGCGACTGTTTACTTACAATAATTTCGGCATTACAATAATTGCATAACACACAAGAAAAAGAGTCAATATCATCAATCCGAGTACGGAAATAGCGCTCGCATGAGTTGCAATATATTTCTATTAACATAATTTATCCTTTTTTTGTTCATGTTCACGGAGCATCTGAAGGTATTCCAGAGCTTTTTTCTTACCATCTTCAGACAAATTGTCATAATTCTGCATAATAGCGGCTAAATCCTTGCTAATTTGTGGTATTGCAAAAGAAGTGCCCGCGTTAGGATCGGGAACGGCAGTTTCGCCATTTAAGAGGTAATCAACAGACACACCGAGGAACTCAGCAATTTGAGCAATGTACTTTGTGTATGATTTTGTTTTGCCACTTTTCCAGTCAGAAATTGTTTGTTTGCGTACACCGATAGCATCGGCAAGAGCTTTTTGTTCTATGTTTTTGGATTCTAAAGTCATTAGAATTCTGTTTAAAACGTCCAAAGAACACACCTCATTCCTGTTTAAAATAGACAAAAGTACGCAAAATTCAGATTTAGTACTCGATAGTCTGAGAAATTCGTACTATAATAACATCATAAGCTAAACAATTCAACGAAACCCCCAAAGCTACGGTTCAAGTTTAGCTTATAACAGCACAGCAAGAAGGCGCGAGCTTCCACCACCTACCAATCGTGCGGACTTGCGTAATTAAACGGAAAGCCGGAAAAATCATAAATAATAATGCGTTTTCGTTCTTTTGTACACTTTTCTCCGGCTATTCCGTTTAATTATACCACACCACACTGAAAAATTCAACATTTTTTTGAAAGGAGTTGACACTATGGCAAAGCACAAGGAACAGACATGGGCGAAACAGTGCAGAATCGCAATGATTCAGAAGGGCATAACGGTACGGGAGCTTGCTTCATCTGTCGGGTACTCATATCAGCACGTATCGAGCACGCTTACCGGAAGGCGTCCGGGAGAACCGTGCAGGAAGGCGATATGTAAGCATCTCGGGGTTGATTTCTAAGAACAGTATAACATGAAAGGCGGCGAGAATAAATGGCGAGACACGCAACAAAAGCGCTTGGGAATAAATTCTGCCAGGCACGATTAAAGGCCGCAGAGTGCAATGAACAGCTTTTTACAAGAGCCGGAGCCGCGGAGCTGCTGCCGGGAGTAACAGAGGACTGCCTGAAAAAATATGAGCTGGACCTTACAAAGGTGCCGAATACGGTAGTCGCCCTTATGGCGGACACATACAACGCGCCGGAGCTCAGAGCATGGTATTGCAGTCATGAGTGTCCTCTGGGCGGGGATTGCCGCGAGATCGAAGAAATGCCGCCGGAACGGGCTCTTATAAGAGTTAATAACGCTGTAAGGAACATGGCGCCCGCCATAGAGACGCTTGAAAAGATAATGAGTGACGGCCGCATAAATAATGATGAGGCGGATCTGATACCGACAGTAGAGGAAACACTTCGGGAGGTAAAACACACGGTTACCGAAATTCTTGCGGCAATCGAAAAGGCAAAAAAGACCGGCGTGTTTTCATAGGACAAAGCGGTTTGCAAATACAATGAAGATAGGAGGCGATTGCAATGGTTGAGGCACCCGT
>JBJEFT010000151.1:0-2218 GCA_051874315.1 Candidatus Ornithomonoglobus sp. | reverse complement strand
ATCTGAGCGACAACAATATCGCCGTTGTCCGCAACCGGCTGACGCTCCACAATAATATAGTCACCGTCAAGAATGGCGGCATTGATCATTGAATCGCCGCTGACCTTCAGCATAAAGATATCCTTGTTATGTACATAAGATACAGGGATAGGAAACTGTCTTTCAAGCTGCTGTACTGCGGTAATAGGTACACCGGCAGTGATTTTGCCATAAACCGGAACATCAATGTATTCTTCCTTCGTATCATCTGCTTCAACAGCGTTTCGCGGGGTATAATTTATAAGGCGCATCGTGCGGTTTTTCGTCGAGGATTTTTCGAGAAGTCCGGCAGCCTCAAGCTTATTAAGCCTTGCATGAACCGTTGCCGGAGAATTAAGTCCTACAGCGGCTCCTATCTCCCGTATTGTCGGGGGATAGCCGTTAGCGGAAAGCTGTTCATATATAAAATCAAGAATTTCATAATCCTTTTCTGTTAACTTTGTCATAGTAATCACTCCTATATGTAGTATAGCATACTTTTCTGAAAATGTCAAACATATGTTTGGTTTGTTCACAAAAGAAAACCAAAAAAATCAAAATTTGTTCTTGACAAAATATACACGTCATGTTATAATAACAAAGTCTGTAAAAGACAATCCTTGCCCGCGAGGAGGTTCGCGGGACAAATGTCCATAAGGAGGTGCAATAAGATGGCTGAAACAGCAATTCACAGCTATGAAACAATTTTTATCATCGATTCAACATTGGAGCCTGAGGCTATTACAGCAGAGAAGGACAAGTTTGTAAATCTTATTACAGCGAATGGTGAAATCGGAGAGGTTGAAGAATGGGGCAAGAGAAAGCTTGCTTATCCGATCAATTTCAAGAACGAGGGCTATTATGTACTCGTGAACTTCAAGGCTGCTGTTGATTTCCCGAAGGAGCTCGACAGAAGATACAGAATTGACGAAAACATTCTGAGAACTATAATCGTTCGTAAGGACGAAGCGTAATTGAAAGCGGTGACAGTATGAATAAGGTACTTTTAGTAGGCCGCCTGACGGCGGATCCTGAGCTTCGCCAGACTCCGCAGGGTACGGCGGTTACAAGATTCACGGTCGCTGTAGACAGACGCTTCAGACGTGAAGGCGGACAGCAGGCAGATTTCATTACCTGTGTGGCATGGCGCCAGCAGGCGGAATTTGTTTGCCGTTATTTTAACAAGGGAAAGCTGATTGGCGTTGAGGGTTCAATCCAGACCCGGTCATGGGAAGGACAGGACGGCAAGCGCCAGTATGCAACTGAGGTTGTATGTGACAACGTTGAGTTTGTCGGTTCAAAGAGCGAGTCAGGTTCTAACGGCGTTTCAAACGGAGCATATCAGCAGAACTTTAGCGGCGGTTTTAATGCCGAGCCGCAGTCACGTTCGAATCCATATGGTGGTTTATCATATGGTTCAGACACCAATACAGGCTCATCAAATGACGGGTTTGTTGATTTGGATTTTTCGAATGACGCGGACAGTGAGGACGATTTACCGTTCTGATAGATCCGCATGATAAAAATTGAAGGAGGAAATTTCAATGGCTGAAAGAAATGACAGACCGCAGAGAGCAAGAAGACCTAAGCGTAAGGTCTGCATGTTCTGTGTAGATAAGGTTGAACAGATCGACTACAAGGACACAGCAAAGCTTCGCCGCTATGTTTCAGAGCGTGGTAAGATCGTTCCGAGAAGAATCAGCGGTAACTGTGCAAAGCATCAGAGACAGCTTACAACTGCAATTAAGAGAGCAAGAATAATTGCATTGCTTCCGTTCGTTGCTGAATAATCTGAGCATTGAATTGTTATTGACATAACCGCGGACAAGGTCCCGCGGTTATTTTTTTGCACATTTACTATTGCAAAATACGCTGATTAGGCGTATAATGTATATTGAATTACTACGGAAAGGATTACGATATGAGTAATAAGATAAATGAGCAAAAGTCACATTCCTTTATGGGTAATGTCGCAATGGTTTTATTTGCGCAGATAATGGTTAAGGTACTCGGTATGGTTTACCGGATGGTAATCACCAATATTGAAGGCTTCGGAAATGCGGGTAACGGATTCTATAACGCGGGCTTTCAGGTATTTACCGTGCTGCTGGCAATTTCATCCGTCGGCATTCCGAACGCTATCGCTAAAATGGTGTCCGAGCGCGCCGCGCTTGGTGATTATAAAGCGGCTCATCGGATT
>JBJEFT010000150.1:0-2222 GCA_051874315.1 Candidatus Ornithomonoglobus sp. | reverse complement strand
TGTTCAGTCTTTTTTCTATTAAAAAGAGTCAGTTTACTTTTATTATCAGCCATCATAACCTCCTGATTTTTTTCTGATGTCAATTTCGGTTTTTGTCCGAATGATTTAATCTCAATTCATATATGGACCCTATCAGTTAGTCTCAAGGTTCGGTATTTCGCCAAGTATAGGAAGACCATACTTGGTAACAAGCTCTTCCTTACTCTTAACACGTGTATCAAACATATTAACAAGAAATACAATAACCATGGCAACTGCGGCGCCTGCAATAAATCCGATAATAGCGTTCCGGGCAGTGTGGAGCGGCTGCGCATCTGTTGCCTCAACAGGGTACTCGGTAAGCTTTGTACTACCGCCGCCGAATACTCTCGCAATCTCGCTCGGAGCATTATTTACAATACTTGAGCATACAAGATATGCCACATGGGCATCGGCATTTTTAACCGTAAGCTTGATAATATTTGTATCCGTAACAGCCTCCATTGATATCATACCATTTAAATCATCAACCGAATACTTGTTATCAAGGTCATCGCTTACCGTATCAAGGAACGACTTACTGCTGAGCACATCTATATATGTCGGCAGCAGGTTCTGCGCGCCGGTAAACGCGCCGGTGCTGACATCTGTTGATGTCTGCTGCGCTTCTGTTGTTATAAGTATTCTTGACGTTGACTGATATTCGGGAATTGATGTAATTTTAAAATATGTATATGTTGCGCCGCCTACAAGTACTGCCAGAATAGCAATAAACCACCAGAATGTGAGCATCATATTAATTATATCAACAACACTTATTTCAACATCGCTGCTGCCTTGAGTTCCCTGTTCTGTCTTTACCTCATTTGCCTGCAATTATAAACACCCTTTCTGTTTTTCTCATATTATATAACATTATATATTATATCACAAGTTTTTTTCTTTGTCAACAATACATCTGTTCAAATTTTAAGGCTTAGTGCATGATTTGTTATAATTTTCAAAAAAAGAGCCATACAATCCATGTACGGCCCTTCACAATCAGTCATCAATATCATTATCGTTATCATCCTCGTCATCAACATCAAACTCAAGCTCAATGCTCTCATGACAATTAGGACATACAATACTGTTTTCATCATCAAGCATATCGAAGTCAACAATCACATCTTCACCGCATTCGGGACACTGGATTTCAAACAAATCCTCGCTGTCATCGTCATACATATCGAAAAGATCATCGTCATCATCGACATCCTCATAATCTTCATCATCCCATGACTCATAGTCATCCTCTGAAGCATCCTCCAGAGCGTCATAGAACTCATCAAGATCTGCCGCAATATCATCCGTATCCTCTTCAAGCTCATCAACACGAGCCTCAAGCTCATCATTACGGTCCCAGAGCGTTTCGATCTCATCAGCCGCATCCGACAATGCCTCAATAAGCTTTGTTATAAGCCTGCCTTCATCTGACTTTTCTGAAATTTTCATTCCGTCAGCCAGACCTTTAAGATAGGATATATTATTTGTTAATTCACTCATGGTCTTGTCCTCCTTCCTGATGGGAGAATAAAAGCTTATTTTGTAACTCTTTCCATGTATTCGCCTGTTCTTGTGTCAACGCGGATAATATCCGAACCGTCAACAAACAGCGGAACCTGAATTACTGCTCCTGTTTCAAGAGTAGCCGGCTTTGTGGCGCCTGTTGCAGTGTTACCTGCGAAACCGGGCTCTGTTTCCGCGATAGCAAGCTCAACGAAGGTCGGCGGCTCAATATCGAACACCTTACCCTTGTACGAAAGAATCTTGCAGATGTCATTTTCCTTGACGAACTTCATCTTGTCGGCAATCTCGTTCATTGCGATCGGAAGCATATCAAATGTTTCCTGGTCCATGAAGTAATAAAGATCACCGTCATTGTATGAATACTGCATATCCTTTCTCTCAACGAATGCGTTCTCAAACTTTTCTGTCGGTCTGAATGACTTTTCAACAACGCTGCCGTTGATTACGTTCTTCATCTTTGTTCTTACAAAAGCGGCGCCCTTACCGGGCTTTACATGCTGGAATTCAACTACCTGCCAAACTCCGCCGTCCATCTCGAAGGTTACGCCGTTTCTGAAATCACCTGCTGTTACCATAGTATTTCATTCCTTTCCACCCGCCTCTTTAAATAAAGCGGCGCTTTTATCCTGTTTTCTGCAATTAGCCGCTCTGCGCTGTATACCTATATGACTATT
>JBJEFT010000149.1:0-8616 GCA_051874315.1 Candidatus Ornithomonoglobus sp. | reverse complement strand
CCTCCCGCGGCCTTTGTCTTGTTTATGAGGTCTGCGGTCTCCTGCGGAAGAATATAAAATTCCGAGTGCATTTTGTGGTTGTTTATATCGTCCGCCTTAACGGGTCTGAACGTTCCGAGTCCGACATGGAGCGTAACATAGCCTATATTCACGCCCTTTGCCTTAACTCTCTCAAGCAGCTCCGGGGTGAAGTGAAGTCCGGCGGTAGGCGCTGCGGCGGAGCCGTTATGCTTTGCGTAAACCGTCTGGTAGCGGTCCTTGTCCTCTAATTTCTTTGTGATATACGGCGGCAGCGGCATTTCGCCGAGCTTGTCGAGAACGTTTTCAAAAACTCCCTCGTACTCGAATTTAACAAGCCTGTTTCCGTCGTTTATAATATCGAGTATCTCAGCCTTTAATTCACCGTTTCCGAACACGAATCTCGCGCCGGGCCTTGCGCGCCGACCCGGTTTTAAGATAACCTCCCATGTGTCAAGCGAGTGCTTATTCAATAGAAGGAACTCAATCGCGCCGCCTGTGTCCTCCTTAACGCCGTAAAGGCGGGCGGGGATAACGCGGGTATCGTTAAGGATAAGCGCGTCGCCGGGTCTGATCATATCCGCGATGTCATAAAAGCGCTTGTGCGCGGTTTCGCCTGTGACCTTATCGAGCACCATAAGCCGCGACCGGTCACGCTGAGGAAGCGGCTCCTGCGCGATAAGCTCCTGCGGCAGCTCATAATAGAAATCCGATGTTTTCATTAATATTCCCTCTCATTTCATTAGTCCTATGCTCTATTCTAACATAAACGGCTGTATTTTTCAAGTATGTATTATGCCGCAAAGCCGAAAAGCGCAATATATATTGTTAAAATGCTTAAAAAAAACCTCGGTTATTGTATATAATTAACAAACTTCAATTTTAAAAACAAAAAAACTTGAAAATATATGTAAATTCTGATACAATAGAAGATACGATAAAATAGATTAAGTATCAATAAAAATAATGTGATAAAAAGAATGGAGGAGATTGAAAAAATGAGAGAGAGAAATCATCATGGCCCCTCAACCCACAGCGTGGGCGGACGCCTGCTGGCGTTTCTGCTTGTGTTTTCTATGATGCTTGGAGTGTGTCCGGCGGCATTGGCTGATGCTACGAGCACAAGCATAAAGGTGTATAATTCTACCAGTAATACGCCTATATGCCAGGATACAGGCGACACGGCTGATGTAAAGACCGGCTCTATCAGCACCGGCGAGGCTATGACCATACAGCTTACCTATGGAGCTGCGGATGGCGATGAAGGCGTAGAGAAAAAATACACGGCAAAGCTGTATCTGGGAAACATGGATAAAGAAATACTCACATACTTTTCCGGCGGCGGTAAAAAGGTGGGTGTTGAGCGTACGGTCGATGGTGTAAAATATACGGTATGTCAGGATGCTACTACCGGAGAATATTATCTTGAAATTACCGGTATAACTATGATGAGCGGCGGAACGCTCTCCGTGCCGATAAGCGCATATTTCACAAATGCCGCGCCGAATGGAACAGCATGGAACTTAAAGCTTGAGCTTTCCTATGCTGACGATACAGCAGTACTGGCTTCACGCGAGGTAACGGTTACGGCGAGCGCGACGGCGTCAATGAAAAATACTAAAACTGCTCTGACCGACAGAGTTACACTCACAACCTTAACTGATCAGGAGAAGATAGAAAGTGATCTCTCTTTCAGAATAACGGCATACAGCGGCACCTCGCTTGACACCTCGATTTCAGCTCTGGAGAACGGCGAGGCTGCCATAGAAAGCTATACGGTAAACGACACTCTCACTCTTCCGGATGGGATGTATTTTGATGTTTCGGCAACGGGTGATGAGGCGATTAAGACGGCTCTTTCGGCTATGTTTACAAGCAGCTCGGGTACCGTAACTGTTACAGAGTACGGAACAGACAGTAACGGGAAAATCAATTCCGTAACTCTTGCGCATACTGAGACAAGCGATGACACGACAAAGCAGATTCAGGACTATGTCGGCACGATAACGCTTACCGGCAGCAGCATTGTCGTTGCCGCGGGAACAGGAAATTCGAATATAACAAACAGTGTACAGACCTCATTTACAACAGTCGGTTCAACTGCTGCTGAACAGACCGAACAGGCAACCGCAACCGTGCAGGTTATGAGACCTACAGAGGGCGGCTTTTCGGATATGAGTAAAACCATTGAGGACGTGGCGGATTTGTACGGCACCTATAATACATGGGACGGCTATGTTGTAACCGGTGACTATGTGCTTTACAAGGTGAGCTTTAAAAACAGCGGACAGATAGCTCTGACTGATGTGAAAATCACCGATGCGCTGCCCGAGGGTGTTGAGGGTGTAACTGATCTTATAGAGCTTAACGACAAATACAAAGAATATTTTTCAAGCTATGATAATCAGAGCAAGGAATGGTCAGCTGTGGCATGGTCGGACAGCGTCATCGGTACATATGACGCGTCGAGCAACACCTATACCTTCAGCGGCATCACGGTTGACCCGGGAACGACATTTACCGCGCATATTCTTGTAAAGGTATCGGAGCTTGGTGAAAACGAAACATCACGCCAGATAATAAATACTGCGAAGATAGGTAAAGAAGGTATCCCGGAAACAGTTGATTTATCAGCGCCGCCTATAACTCAGAAGGAGCCTACTCCGGAGCTTCAAATAAGCAAGTGGGTAGTTAAAACCGACTCAAGCGGAAACGATACAGGAAGTATTTACGCGTACTCGGACGGTGACACAATAAAGTATTACATAACGGTTTCAAATACCGGAGCCGCCGCAGCGGAGAATGTGTCAATAGTGGATAAGTTCCCCGTTGATCAGGTTGAGCTTGATTACAGTAAGGTTACCGTATCTTATGATGTCGGTGTAAAAATAGGCACTGATAGTACAACGGCAGATGAACCGTCGCTGTCATGGAGCGATATTACAATTCCGGCGGGGGGCAAGGTAACTATAGCAATTCCTGGAACTGTAAGAAGTAACGAGGATCCCGATAATACCAATGAGGAGAAGCCGAGTATTGTAAACACAGCAAGTGAAACCTATAACGGTCAAACAAAGACCGCAACAAGCACCTTGGTATCACAGTCGGAGGCAAAGGAAACAAATCCTGCGGCAACCGTAAGTATAAGCAAAGCTATTACCAACGGCGCGACCTATGTTAAGGAGGGCGATATTGTAAGCTATAGAATTGCGGTTATTTCACCTGATTATGCTTTTGGTGGAGAATATACGGATGTACACACGCCCTTAGTGATTTATGATTCACTTCCCGACTGGCTTGAGCTTCAGACAAGCACCGTTAAATCAAGCGCTAGTGTTACGGGCGAGATAACCTCAGTGACTGCGGAGGTAGAAGGTAATCGTATTAAGTTTAATCTCTCAACACCTTATGCTGGCTCTTGGCGCATATATTACATTGATTTCGATTGTAAGGTAACCGCAAATATAAATAATTATCCTGACGGCACTGTGTTTTATAACACTGCCGAGATAGACGGCGGAGCAAGCGCGCAGTCTGATAAGATAACAACCGGCGAGGAGCCTGCAACAAGTACAACGTCAAGCACGGATCTGAAGGTTGAAAAAACAGCTTATGTTGAGCGCAATGGCGAAAAGGTTTATCTCACCAAGGACAGCGTAATAAATGACGGTGAAGCAATAAATTTTGAAATAAAGATTACTAATGTCGGTGAAGAGGCTGTTACTGAATTTAGATTGTACGATGATTTACACGGTGTATATGAAAAAGGCTCAGGTTTTTATGTATATCCATTTAACTCTGAAGGTAATCAGCTTTCGTTGAACCACAACTATAGAAACTATATAGAAATAGCAACATGGAATTCCAACATATTTGCGAACGGCAGCTCAGCTCAATATATAGAGGCAATTTCGCCTATAGAGATTGGGTTTACAAATAATAGCGACAATAGCACATGGGTAGACTATAGCACCAACTACGGCGGCAATATGTACTGCAACGCAGATTTTTCGCTTGCAGTGGGAGATTATATCGTACTGAAATACGCGCTCACTCCGTCTGAGAATTTCTCATCGGGTAGTAACGGTGCGAAGGTAGATGACAGCGGTTATTCAACGGTATCCTATCATAAGCTGTCAACTCTGTCGATAAACAAAACGTCGGCAGAAAGTAAGTATGTAGTAACTCCGAGCACTGCTGAGGGACTTAATAAGGTTAAAATAGATTATACGGTAGAGATTAAAAACGAAAAGACCGTACCGTATACCTCCGAGGGAGTATACTTTGTCGATGAGCTGCCCGAGGGTGCAAAGCTTTACGGTAAGGGAAACGTAACCATAGGCGGAACGGCCTTAGACAGTGCTAAGTTCTATATCGGTACGGAGTTCCAGAATACGGACTGGACAGAGGTAACAGCGGCGGACAGCGCGCCTTCCGGACAATATCTCGGAGTATTTTTCGGCGACAGCGTAACAATACCGGCAAACGGCAGCATTCTACTTAACTACAGCATAACGCTTGACCAGACATCTGAAGAATATGCGGAGCTGTTGACAGCGCTGGGAAACGACGGTGCCTTTGAGCCGAGGCAGCTTATAAATAACGTATATTTCCACGGTGATACGAGCTTCATTTATCAGAAGAGTGAAAACGTCTCGGTCGAGGCAAACGATATGACCACGAATAACACCGTAGAGTTAGCCCCGTGTCTGGTACATCCGGGTATTGAAAAGGTAGGATATGCATATATCGCCGGAGCTGCGGCATCAACAGTTACGGAGAGTAAGGACAAAGCATTACCGGGCGCGTACCTCATATGGAAGATAAAGGTACAGAACGGCGGCACGAGTGGTGACAAGACAATGAGCAGCTATACTGTTGTTGATACGCTCCCTGCCGGATATACATATAGGGACGGCAACTCATTCGATGGAACAAACGGCGCAAAATATCCGAGCGGACTTACGGACACAAATTATAAGACAGGAAAGATAATAAAGCATAACAGCAACGGAACAGTTTCTCAACTTGATTATATCAAGCCGACACCAAGCGGTCAGACGCTTACATGGAATTTCACCGGCGATTATGCTCTTGCTCCGGGTGAGTACCTTGAATATACGATAATCACATATCCGGAGGACGAGAACAATGTAACCTCGGGTATCTATTATAACTCCGCTAAGGTGGAGGTTGCAGATCCGGTATACGAGGAAACCATATCTGCCGGAAAGTATAACGACAACGGAGCTATCTCCGGCGACAGCTTTGCGCTGAATTCCGTAGCTACAACAGGCGAAAAGACCGTATCCCCTGTAGGAGAAGTTGGGAGTGACGGCATAGTAACCTATACGTTATCGGTCAAAAATGACGGAACCGGAGAACAGAATCTTGAAAACCTCACACTTATAGACAGACTTCCGTATGTGGGCGATACCGCGGTGCTTACAGCAGATGAGAGAGGCTCAACCGCTGAGGCGCAGCTTTTGGATGAGCCGACTGTAAAGATAGGCGATACAACACTGACGAAGGATACTAACTATACGCTTGGATATTCGGGTGTAACAGGCAAGGTATTTAGCGAGCATGATGCCGACTGGGACGGCGTAAACGGTCAGCTTCTTTGGTCCCCGAACTATGCGGCGTCAACAAAGCTTATAAGAATAGCTCTTGCGGACGGGGTTAAAGTAGCTCCGGGTGAAATATTGACCGTTACTTTCCGGGCAAAGCTTACGGCGGAGGACGTTACAGTAGATTCTGTGGCATATAACTCCTTCGGCTACTGCTACAATTCCGGCAGCAACACCGACATGGCTGCTGAAAGTATAAAGACAGAATCTACGCTTACAGCGGAGGCGCAGACCACAGGCTCAATTAAAGTAAAAAAAGTCTGTGCTAATAACAAAACATTAAGTGAGGCAACACCGCAGATCTTCTATTTCGCGATATTTAAGAGCGCGTATACAGAGGGAGCGGTACCGGAGCAAATACAGTCAATCACTCTGATGGTTCCTGCAAGCGGTAATCCGGTTAATGCGGATGTTACCTTTGATAATCTGTATTATCCGCAGACCGTAGGCGCAAGGCAGACCTATTACATTTATGAGACAGATGCAAACGGTGTTCCGCTAAGGCAGAGTACATATACTGATTACACGATGTACGAAGGCTTCTACAGAACTGATATAGAGAGCGAGATTAAAACAGTAGATCAGATTGCAGCCGGCAACGACTATTGCTACTGGACAAAGGATCTGGCTGCGAATAAGGTAACGAACTCGGCTATCTTCTCAAACCTTAATCTGATTGAGGAAGCGGAATATAACATAGTCGGACCGTTCTATGCTGACGTACCGTTTGATTCGGCATCAGCTGCTGCTGATCAATTGACGTCTACAAGAACTGACCAGTATGGCGACAAAGCTGACGATCAGGCGTCAAGCGTTCGCGGCGCAGAGGATAACCCGTATGCGAATGATGACGCGGGAACCTTATATGAGGGCGCATATAACGGCTTCGGCGGAACAACTCACGGACATACGATAGCTACGGGCTTCTTTGCCTCATTCACACCGGGCGATGATTCAATAACAAGCCTTACATGGAACATAACCACAAAGGCAACAGCAGAAAATCCCGTATATGTGCGCGCAGAGAACGGCTCCACAAGCTTGGGTTCAATGGAATTTGAGGAAGGCGCGGTATATACTGACGGAAGTGATGAAACAGGCTACAGTATCTTTAAAGTGAAGGAAGGAACAGAAAAGACACTGAGAATTACGGATTCGTTACCGACAATTTCAGGTGACGGAACCGCAAATATCGGCATAATCATTGATCAGCTGTATGACAGAAAGGCAACGGCAACCTTAACCTTTAATGATCCGGCGACAGCAAATATAGGAGCAGGAAACGTGGGTGACGTTACAGCGCGGGGAACTGCGGTAAATCAGTCGCAGCAAATTGCAGGTCTTACAAGAATAAACTACGAGATATTGCTGAGCGATATGCAATTCTATGATACTGAGTCGTGGACTCCGAAGCCGGAAGGAGAGACTGATCGATGGGCAGGTATGCCTTTCAAGGACAGCACTATAGCGGAACTGGCAGCAAACGGTATCGTTTTTGACTCCAGAACACGGTACCACAACGACCACGGTACAGAGTATCTGTATACTATAGATATTGCCGCGCCGGGCGCAGTTAAAATAACACTTGGTGAATGTTTCTATGGACCTGCAACCGCTGAGCTTTGGGACGGCGGTACACTCATTGATAGTGCCAAGATAAATACAGTTTGTTATGATAAGAATAGTTCAACTGAGGGCAATGGTTTGGTTGTTCTGGAATATACCGGATCCGCTCCTAAAAAACTGCAGGTTAAGTTTGTAAATGAAAACGGAAGTTACGGATGGGCATATCTGCCGTACTTAAAGGTTGAATCCATAACTCCGACAGCAACTGCCATTCCGACAGCCGCGCCTACAGATGCGCCGGCTGCAACAGAGACACCTGTCGAGACAGAGTCACCGGAACCGACTGCTGAGCCTGTGATAGGAGCCGGTTTACAGACGTTTGACAGCTTCCTGTATCTTATTGATGCAGAAACAAACACAACGGGATCAATTACCGAAACAGTTTCAAATACTGACAAAACCATTAGTTTGATAGCTACTTCTGAAAAGAATTTAACTATAGCAAGCCGTAATGATACCGTAAACTTGGGAAGTGTTAACGATGATAACACCTTTACAGCAACCGGTGAAACAAAATTGTTTACTTCGCGTATTGCGACCGGTGGCTCTGGCAACAAAACTAGTCGTGCTATAGCCGTTAAGGTCAAAGCCGGACAGACGCTTGGTGTTTATGCGGCAAGTAGCGGTGCAGAAGTACGCACTTTAAAGTTTGAGCACAGTAACGGAGCAACTGGTAGTGGATCAGTTCCAAGCACATCTTTAAATGGAATTGATGTAGCAAAAGTGTCTTATAACGTTACTGAAGACGGAACAGTTTATATTTACAGTACTTCAAGCGGTATCTATATTTACGGTATCGATGTAACTGATCCGGTAACGGGTTAATAAAAAGGAGTGGTGGAATTATGAGGAAAAAATATGAAACACCTATAATGGATGCTCGTTGGTTTAGAAATAAGATAGTTACCGGTGGAACTGCAAGTGTAACCGCAGCGCAGGATCTGACAAACCAGGCGCAGAACTACATGATAAGAAAAGGAATATCCACAGGAACAGTTTCGACTGTGAAGCTTGAAAATATTATAGGCTACGATCAGTAAAAAACGGCATTCCATAAGCGGAAAAAGAGGACGCGCGCGCGTCCTCTTTTATTGCGCCGATTTCCCCGTGCGGCGCATAATAAAAAAGCAGAGGCTTTGTACCTCTGCTCCGCAACAAATCTATATCTGTTCTTCAGCCTTCTTAAGCAGCTCCTCATCGGCGCCCAACGCCTTCAATCTCGCCAATATATCCGCAATGCCTTCGGCTCTTCCTTTGGCCTCGCCTTCTGCTCTTCCTTCAGCTCTGCCTTCTTCTCTTGCGTCGGCAATATAGGAGGCCTCGTCATGCAGCGCTTTTTCGC
>JBJEFT010000148.1:0-2230 GCA_051874315.1 Candidatus Ornithomonoglobus sp. | reverse complement strand
AATACAGTCTGCCGGTTCTCCGTCACGTCCCGCGCGACCTGCCTCCTGATAATAGCTTTCTATATTCTTGGGCATATTATAGTGAACCACAAAAGACACATTGGATTTATCTATACCCATTCCGAACGCATTTGTCGCAACAACCACCGGACATCTGTCAAAAATAAAATCCTCCTGATTTTTGTTTCTTGCACTCTTTGACATCCCGGCATGATACCTTGTAACATTTTTTCGCAGCGAACGCAGCCCCTCATATACCTCATCAACAGCCTTTCGCGTTGAGCAGTATATTATACCGCTTTCACCCTCATGGTCATCAAGAATATCCAGCAGCTCATCAAATTTATCCCGCATTGACGAAGGTCTGCGCACCTCAAAATACAAATTCGGTCTGTCAAAACCCGTAGTGATTGTAAACGGATTATCAAGCTTCAGAATCTTTACAATATCATCACGGACCTCACTGGTCGCCGTTGCCGTAAACGCGCCGATTACCGGACGCTTAGGAAGCTTTTCTATAAAGCTCATGATTTTCAGATAGCTTGGTCGGAAGTCCTGTCCCCACTGCGACACGCAATGAGCCTCATCTATCGCGACATAGGATATATTCATACGGCTGCATACCCACAGGAATGAATCGGTTTCGAGCCGTTCCGGTGATACATATATAATTTTATACACGCCCTTAAGCATATTTACACGAACCTTTTTCCTCTGTTCTTCGCTAAGCGAGGTGTTATAATAAGCGCCGCGTATACCGGACTGAACAAGCGCCGTAACCTGATCATTCATGAGCGATATAAGAGGCGAGATAACCAGTGTTACCCCCTCCGCCATAAGAGCCGGTATCTGATAGCACACGGATTTCCCCGCGCCCGTAGGCATGATTCCGAGTACATCGCGTCCGTCAAGAAGTGAAGAAATAAGCTCCTTCTGTCCCGGACGAAAGCTGTCGTGTCCGAAATATTGTTTAAGCAGCCTGCCTGCTGTTTTTAGTTTTTCCTGATCGGGCATTGTTTGTCTCCTTTATATTATTGCTTTCTTAGAAATAAAAAGCAGCCCGGTTTCAGGACTGCATTATTTTTAGGGGGACCCTTGCCTTTTCAGACAAGGGCATATGAAAAAAAGGATGGTGTGACTGCTAATGCAGTCCGATTATAACTTATTGGCTGTTTTAATATGCGGTTACTCTTTCCGATCTCTAAGTGTTATTATGCAGTCCGCACAAACTGCTCTCTTGATTTATTTAGATTATAACATACAATTTACTAAATTACAAGTCTTTTTTTTTAAATTTTTAGTTTTTTGCCGTTTTTACCATATCATATCGGATTTCAGGGATAATTTACATGTATTTTGCCCATATTTTACTTGTTTTTTGCTTCATCAGACGATAATCTTCTCCAGACCGTAAGCATCATTGTCGAAAAGCTCGCGCAGCCTCCTATTACGTTTGATATAGGCTCCGCGGCAAAAACACCCGATACTCCCAGTCCGAATAAATGCGGCAGCGCAAATGTGAGCGGCACAACAAGAATGGCTTTTCTGAACAGTGAAAAGAATATTGCATGCTTTGCATACCCGAGGGAAGTAAATGTGCTCTGCCCCGTAAACTGCAATATCATTGCATAGAATGCAAAGTAATAGATCCTCATTTCACGCAGTCCCGTTGAGATCATTGTTTCATCAGACGTGAACAGGCTCATCCAGAAGCGAGGGAACGCCATAACGCTCACCCAGAAAATCATGCTTACAATAAATCCCGACACAAGCGTAAACATTATGCTCTGTTTAACCCTTCCCGGACATTTTGCGCCGTAATTATAGCCCATAACAGGCTGCGCGCCATACGCTATGCCCGATACAGGAAGCGAGGCGATCTCCCGTATCGAATTTACGACTGTCATTATTCCGATATACAGATCGCCGAAGCCGCTGAGCACCACATTACATACGACCTGAACCAGACAGTTTGTACCGTTCATGATAAAGCCCGCTATTCCAAGTCCGGTTATCTCTTTTGTAAGCCTTATGTCAAGCTTCATATATTTTTTTCTTATGCGAAGAATTGTCCGCTTTCCGAAAAGGAAGCGCAGGACCCAGAGCATAGATACAAACTGCGAAATGACCGTGGCAGCAGCAGCGCCGCGTATTCCGAGACCGAATGCAAATATGAAAAGCGGATCAAGAAGGATATTCAAGACAGCGCCGCACAGCACCGTCACCATGC
>JBJEFT010000147.1:0-2232 GCA_051874315.1 Candidatus Ornithomonoglobus sp. | reverse complement strand
GCAAGGGAGTTACCCACAGCCGTTGAGAAAAGGTGGCCTATATGGAACGGCTTTGCAATGTTAGGTGAGGAATACTCAACGAGAATCGTTTTGCCTGCGCCCATATCCGATTTTCCCCAGTTTTCTCCGGCTTCTCTTGTCGCGCTTACGGTATCGCTTATGAAAGCGGCGCGGTTATAGAAGAAATTCAGATAGCCGCCCACAGCGTCAACATGGTCGATCAGATCGTCTGAGGAAAGCTGAGCCGCCAGCTCCTGAGCGATAAGCGGCGGAGCCTTGCGCAGAACCTTTGCGAGAGGAAAGCACGGAAAGGCTAAATCGCCCAGCTTCTCGTCCGGCGGAGTTTCAACCGCTTTTTCAACGGCTGACTTTTCCAGTCCTGTAAGCTCCGTAAGCTTTTCTGTTACATGTTCTTTAAAGTCCATTGTTTTTATGTCCCTTCAATTAAGCATAGAGAGGGTGTTTTTCGCAGAGGGCGGCAACTCTTGTCTTAACCTCTTCCTTGTTACCCTCAAAGTCCTTTATAGTCATAGCTATAAGCCTGCCGACCTCAACCATATCCTCCTCAACGAAGCCGCGTGAGGTCGTAGCCGGAGTACCTATTCTGAGACCGCTTGTGATGAACGGACTCTTTGTATCAAACGGTATAGCGTTCTTGTTACATGTGATGCCAACCTCATCGAGCATTTTTTCAGCTTCCTTGCCCGTAACGTCCTTATCGGTAAGATCAACGAGCATAAGGTGGTTGTCTGTACCGCCGGAAACGAGCTTGAAGCCTTCTTCAACAAGCTGCGCCGCAAGAGCCTTTGCGTTCTTTGCGATCTGCTCCTGATACTCCTTGAATTCCGGCTTGAGAGCCTCTCCGAAGCATACAGCCTTTGCTGCTATTGTGTGCATGAGCGGGCCGCCCTGGATGCCGGGGAATACAGCCTTGTTGAACTTCTTTGAAAGCTCCTCGTCGTTTGTAAGGATAAGACCGCCTCTCGGTCCTCTTAAGGTCTTATGGGTCGTGGTTGTAACAACGTCAGCGTACGGCATCGGTGACGGATGAACGCCTGCGGCAACAAGACCTGCGATATGCGCCATATCCACCATGAAGTATGCGCCGACCTCCTTGGCGATTTCGGCAAACTTCTCAAAGTCGATTACTCTCGGATAAGCTGACGCGCCTGCAAGAATAAGCTTAGGCTTGCATTCAAGAGCAAGTCGTCTTACCTCGTCATAGTCTATAGTGTTTGTGTCCTTTGTAACGCCGTAGGGTACGATATTGAAGTACTTACCCGACATATTGACCGGCGAGCCGTGGCTGAGGTGACCGCCCTGGTCAAGGCTCATTGAAAGAACGGTATCGCCCGGTGTAAGAAGGGCAAAGAATACCGCCATGTTTGCCTGAGCGCCCGAATGCGGCTGAACGTTTGCATAGTTTGCGCCGAAAAGCTTCTTTGCGCGGTCTCTTGCGATGTTTTCAACAACGTCTACATATTCGCAGCCGCCGTAGTATCTCTTGCCCGGAAGACCTTCTGCGTACTTGTTTGTAAGCGGAGTTCCGTTAGCCTCCATAACTGTTTCGGAAACAAAGTTTTCCGAGGCGATAAGCTCAATTTTGTTCTTCTGACGGTTAGCCTCGTCCATGACAGCGGCATAAACCTCAGGGTCATTCTGTTTCAATAATGTAAAGTCCTTCATCAATATTTTTTCCTTTCGTAACTTATTTTAGTCTGCAAGAATTTCATCGGCAAGCGCTTCAAGCTTCGGCCTGTCTGCTTCCTTCATAGCTGATTTAATAGTAACAACATTTTCACAGATAGTAATATTCTTCATTGTTTCGAGCATACCCTTCATTGCTCTTGCGGCGGTCGGTCCCCATGTGCCGTTTTCGATAAGTCCGACCTTTCTGTTCTTCCAGCCCTTTGTAATGAGATGCTGTAAGAAATCATGCATCGGAGCGAAGACTCCCGCGTCATATGAAGCGGCAGCGAGAACTATTTTGCCGTATCTAAACGCGTCCTCAACGCACTCTGCAATGTCGCTGCGGCATACATCGGCAACAGCAACCTTTTTTGCACCCTTTGCTCTTAATATTTCCGCAAATTCCTCAGCCGCCTTTGCGGTATTGCCGTGGATCGAAGCGTGGGCAACGAAAACTCCCTCTGTTTCCGGCTCGTACTTTGACCATGTATCATAAAGTCCTATATAATAGCCGAGGTTTTCGTTAAGCACCGGTCCGTGAAG
>JBJEFT010000146.1:0-2236 GCA_051874315.1 Candidatus Ornithomonoglobus sp. | reverse complement strand
ATATTTCATTACCTTTAAGGTTATTGATGTTGTCGAGGAGGGTCTTGAGCAGGGCAAGGCGGTTATGATCATAACCGACGACGGCAGAGCGGTTGCCGATGAAATCTACAAGCGGCTCGGACGTACCTGCACACTGCTTGAGGGTGAGGGACTCGTGAGCGGCAAAAAGGTTGTGCTTTACTGTGTTATAACCCGTATGGAGATTTCTGTCATAAAGCATATTATCCATGACAGCGATGCGTCGGCGTTCGTTACTGTGACCGATATTTCAGAGATTATCGGGCATCATATAAAGAGAACGGATGAAAGCGTAATAGATACTATATAGCGTGCATTAAGTGCTTCGTATTTTAATAATAAGCATATAAAGCAGAAAAAATAATCCTCCCGTATGCTGATAATCAAAACGGGAGGATTTTGTCATTTTAAACCAAATTCCTTTTCACCTTTATACAGAGGTATTTCATAATGCAGATCCGCGTTCGGGAAGGCGTCAAACATTGATTTCAGCATTTTTGCCTGGGCGCTTGCCCACTCAATATCCGTTGCATACTGATGTGTTCCGGGGCTGTCCGGATTCCAGCGCATTTTATAAAGCGTGTTCTGCCTGTAGTCAGGATTATTTATATAGTTTTCGCTTATCCAGCGCGCACCGCCGTCTATTGCAGCGTCAACCGTTGTCCAGCCCATGCTGTATGCGTATTGTGAGCCGTATAAAACCGCGCCGGCGTCATATGCGCCTATGCCGAACATATTATAGACAACAGTGCCGTTTACGTCAACACCTCTCGCAAGCTGCGACATTCCGTCGCCTGATTCAAGACAGGCATGCGTCACGAGATAAAGCTCGCTCAGGCCATATGCATCAGCGGCGTCCTTGAACTGCTGCCCCTTGCCTTCAAGAACTCCCTTGCCCGTAAGATAGCGGTTAAGCGTATCAACGTCAATGCTGTTTGACTGCGACAGGTCTATAAACTGATATTTTCCGTAGCCGGACGCGTGAGATGCCGGATCAATCTCATTTTCCGTTTCTGCTATCTGCGCTTTTCTGTTTTCCGAGTATTTAACCGGCTCAACTGACATCTGGAAGTCGACCATATCGCTGAGTGTGTAGCCGTATTGAATAAACTGCGGCTTTGACTGAAGCTCCGCAATTCTTTCCGAAACCGACTTTGAAATCACGTTATACTTAAAGCTGCCGCCGGAAGATGATGCGACCTCAATTTCAAATGTATCCATAACCCCGTTTGCCGCCTGCGCTGTAATAACCGCCGTTCCGGTATTTATGCCGCGTATAACGCCGTCCTGATCTATCGTGCAGACAAGGTTATCCGAGCTTGACCAATGTACTGTTTTGTCCTGTACCGTTTCGGGATATACATATGCTGAGAGCGAATACTCTGATCCTATTTTCAGTCTGTCAATGGCGTTGGTTATAAATACGGAACGGATAGAAACATCATATAGTCCGACCTTCACAGTGCATTTTGCCGTAACCGAGCCGTCTGGAGTTTCGGCATATATGCTTGTTGTGCCGACGCCGTTCGGGATAACTGTTCCGTTTTCGTCAACGTACACTATACCCTCATCGCCTGAATACCAGTCCACCATGCTCATGTCCGCATCCGCAGGCTCGCAGGAGAGAGAAAGCGTAACCGGCTCCGGTCTGTCGGCATACAATGAAAGCTCACTCTGTGAAAGCGAAAGCCGTTTTATCTGCTTTGTGGCGTAGACCGGGTGCACTATTGTAACATCGCCGCTTGTTATTGTGATGTTTGCCGCGGCCGGCGTTCCGTCGGAGGTCAAAACACCGTTTTCGTCAACCGTTATCGCCGGATTATCCGATGAATAGAGAACAGGCTTATCAGTCGAGTTCAACGGCAGAGTATATATCCCGGGCTTGATTGAAAGCTCTCCCGAGTCTATGTAGATGCAGTCAGCATCATTTCGCGTTATTATTCTTTCTGTCCTGATTCCTTCAAAAAATCTGTTGCTCAGCGAAAAATAAAGCTGCTTGCGAAATTCACTGTCACTTATGCTTTTTGCGTGAGCAGTAACGGATAACAGTGGGATTAAGACCGGTATTATAAGAAACTGCTTCAATTTAATCACATCCTTTTGCTTTCCTATTGTACAAAAAACAGACGTAAAAGTCAATAAGAGCGATGAAACTTACAAAAAATTCGTGAAAATAACCATTGTAATGCGGAATGATTTGTAGTATAATATAAATAAT
>JBJEFT010000145.1:0-2236 GCA_051874315.1 Candidatus Ornithomonoglobus sp. | reverse complement strand
AGGAGAACAAAAATGTATTGGCTTGAACGATTAAAAGAGTTAAAAAACACGAGCAGTGAAACATATAAAAGTATCGCGGAAAAAACAGGTATCCCACAGACAACTATAGAGAAGCTGTTCAGCGGACGTACAAAGGATCCGAAAATGAACATGATAAATGAAATTGTACGCTGTCTTGGATTCTCGCTTGACGAATTAATTGAGAATAAGGAGCCGGGAAAAAATCTCACAAAGGCTGAAAAAGAAATAATAGATAAATACAGAGAGCTTGACACCGGAGGACGCGAGCATGTAAGGCGCACCCTGCTCCATGAATTTAACCGCGTGAAGATTGCAAAGCAGAATGCGGCAAAACATTGGTATTCCGCTATATACTACGATTTCCCGGTTTCAGCGGGTACCGGTGAGTTTCTCGACAGCCAGACAGTCAGCATCGCCGATCTTGAGCATGAGCCCCCCCACGGCACAAGCTTTATATTAAGAATTGCGGGTGACAGTATGGAGCCGGAATTTCACAGCGGCGACCATATATATGTTGAATCAACAGAATCGGTTGAATACGGTGAAATCGGCATATTTGTATATGCGGGCAATGTGTACATGAAGGAATACACTCCGGAAGGGCTGTTGTCTCTTAATCCGGCATACAAGCTCATCCGCGGCAACGAGGGCATTAAGTGTCTGGGGCGTGTACTCGGCATAGTGGATGGAGAAATAAGAACAAGGTAAATTTAAGGCGTGACCCTCAGGATCACGCCTTTGATATTCAGTACAAAATATTCTGTATAATTCCAAAGCTGAGTATTGATATTATAAATCCCGCAGTAAGAACACCTAAGAATATGAACATCAGACTCTTTGCAGGCTTTAATCCGAACAGTACCGCAAGCAGACTGCCGGTCCACGCGCCTGTTCCCGGCAAAGGAATAGCAACAAACAGAAAGAGACCCAAATACCCGTATTTCTCAATCTGGGCTGATTTTTTCATCGCCTTTGCCTCGATCCAATCAGGGAATTTCTTAAGACCCCTTATCTTCTTCATCCACTCGAATATCTTCTCAATGAACAATAAAATAAACGGTATAGGGAGCATATTTCCGATTACAGCTGCAATAAACGTCTGAATAAACGGCAGCTTTAAAATCCCGCCCGCTACTATTATGCTTCCTCTCAGTTCAAGGAGCGGAATCATTGAAATAAGAAATGTGATTATCTGCGGTGAAACATTATGTGATTGCAGCGCCCCCACTATTGATTGTACCATTGCTTCCATATTAATTAATATTCTCCCTTCCTCTGTTTAAAATAAAATCTACCGCATCATGAGCAACAGAAAAGCTTACATTATCGGTTTCTCCGCCGAATTCTCCGTCAAGCGTCCATCTTACCGGCTTTTCCGTAATGATTTCCGCCCCTTTTGTGCTTATCACCTTAACACCGTCCGCGTCTCGCTTTCCGTTCTTTATATCGCTGATTACAGCGGCATAATCAATTATATTCGAGCTTTTAGGAATAAGAACCAGTTCAAACAGTCCGTCATTTGTATCTATCTGGTAGAAATCACCTATTTCAAATCCGGCAACGCTTGACGAGTTCATTATAAAGCACCAGAGCACCTCCTCCTCAAGCTCATTGCCTTCCACTGTTTTTATCCTGACATTGATCCCTTCTATCTGAGGGATTCGCTTTATGCCCTCTATCAGATATGCTGCCGGTCCGAAAATATTTTTCTTGGCCTGCGGTGTATCATATGAAACATCCGTAAAGGCCCCAAACGCCGCGACATATATAAACGCGCATTCGTTAAACAGACCTATATCATATTTTACCGTTTCACCGCGGACTATCGCTTCAGCGGCATCCTTCATCGCCTTCGGAATACCGTTGCCAGATGCGAAATCATTCATAGTTCCGGCGGGTATATAGCCTATTGGCAGACGCTTTTCCGCCTCCAGTGAAAGCATTCCTCTTACCGCCTCATTAAGGGTCCCGTCTCCTCCGGAGACAACGATAAGATCAAACTCTCCCGCCCGCTCGCTTACCTTGGCAGCGCAATCATCTTTCCCCTGTGTCGGATATGTCGTAACCTCATAATCTGCCTTTGTGAATATATCTACTATATCAAACAGCGTGTTTTTTATTTTTCCCTTGCCGGAGCGCGGATTAAAGACAAACAAAAGCTTTTTCATATACGACTTCCTTCCATCAGAATTATATGCTTTTCATTAAGCCTTCT
>JBJEFT010000144.1:0-2236 GCA_051874315.1 Candidatus Ornithomonoglobus sp. | reverse complement strand
ATGAAATTTATTATTCAACGGATAAGGAAGCATCTTGGGATGTTTCTGACAGCTATCTTTTTTTTAACAATTGAAGCGGCGGCGGATCTGATGCAGCCGTCTCTGATGTCAGATATTGTGGATGAGGGAATAAAAAATCAGAATACGCGCATGATATGGTGCTACGGCGGCATTATGCTGGCTGTGGCATTGCTCGGAGCAGTCGGCGCGGTCATGCGGTGCATTTTTGCAAGCCGCACATCACAGCTTATCGGTATGGAGCTTCGCAGTGAGCTGTATCACAAGGTGCAGACGCTTTCCTTTGAGAATATAGACAGGCTCAAGCCCGCATCCCTTATTACACGGATCACCAATGACGTTACGCAGATACAGAATTTTATAAACGGCTGTATGAGAATAATGGTCAAAGCGCCTATTACCTGTATAGGCGCCATTATTCTGATCATTGTGCAGACACCGGCGCTGGTGCCGGTCATAACCGCAATTCTGATCATTTCCGCGTGTCTCATTTTCGGTAATATGAAGCTTGGACATCCGCGGTTTGCGCGTATGCAGAAAAAGCTTGACAAATTAAATGATGTCAGCCGGGAGTTTCTGAGCTCCATCCGTGTGGTAAAGGCGTTCGGAGGTGAGAGGCAGGAGGAGGAAAAGTTCGACGCTGCCGCAGATGATCTGGCGCTTGCGGGCATATCTGCAATGCGGGTCATGTCTGTTTTCGGACCGCTGATAAACCTGACCGTCAATATCGGTATAATTTTGCTGCTTGCGTTTTCGGGATACAGCGGCAGTATTCCGATAGGCAGGGTAATGGCGTCGGTCAACTATATGACACAGGTATTGTTCGCGCTTGGAATGGTGTCAAATATTTTAAACATGGCAGTCCGCGCGGACGCTTCATCGGCTCGTGTGGAGGAAATTCTGCTTGAAAAACCGGCGCAGAAGCAGGCGGCGGCTCCTGTAAAGGCGGATATAAAGGGCAGCATAAGCTTTCGGGATGTATCTTTTTGCTACAGCGAAGCGTCGGGCCCGTCGCTTGAGCATATTTCGCTGGATATAAAAGCGGGCGAAACGATCGGAATTATCGGCGCCACCGGCTCGGGAAAGTCAACGCTTGTTAATCTTGTGCCGCGGTTCTATGATGTAAGCGAAGGGGCTTTGCTTGTGGACGGAATCAACGTAAACGACATGGATGAGGGAACGCTGCGCGGCGCGATCGCTGCTGTGCCGCAGAAAGCGCTCCTGTTTTCGGGTACTGTTGAATACAATCTGCGATGGGGCAGAGAGGACGCGTCGGATGAAGAGGTAAGACAGGCGGCAGGGGCCGCATGCGCGGATGAGTTTATTAATAAGCTGCCGGACGGATATAATACGGTGCTCGGTCAGGCGGGTGTCAATTTATCCGGCGGTCAGAAGCAGCGGCTTTCCATTGCGCGGGCGCTCTTGAGAAAGCCAAAGATACTGATATTGGATGATTGTACAAGCGCGCTTGACGCATATACTGAAGCAAAGGTTCTTTCCAATCTGCGAAAGCTTTCCGGCGGAATGACCGTGCTTCTGATAAGTCAGCGTGTTTCAACGGTGCGCAGGGCGGATCGGATATTATGCCTTGAGGACGGCAAAACAGCCGGATACGGCACTCATCAGCAGCTTATGGAAAATTGTCCGCTTTATCAGCAGATATATCGGTCTCAGATAGGAAACGGTACGACGGAAGGGGGCAATGCAGATGACTGAGAACGGCAAGGTATCACTGCCGACAGGCAATTTCGGCCGCCGGAGACTGCAGGAGGCAGTGAAGTCCGAAAATATGAAGGGAACACTGGCAAGGCTGTGGGAGCTGACAAAGGGAAGCAGCCGCGGCTTAGGTTGGATATTATTGTGTTCTGCGCTGGCGTCCGCGTCGGCAATACTGTCTCCGTATGTCATAGGAAAGGTAATTGACTGTATAGACGGCGGAAATCCGGCTGTGTTTTTGCTGCTGTTACTGGCGGGGATATATGTCTGCGACTGGTTCTCGCGCTTTATGCAGCAGTTTTTGATGGCGCGGGTGGGGCAGCGCATTGTGGCTCATATCCGCAAGGAATTGTTTGCGCGGATGAAGCGGCTGCCGCTTTCGTATTTTGACAAGAGCACCCACGGCGATCTGATGAGCCGTCTTACAAATGATGTCGATAATATCAGCACCACCATTTCCGATTCGCTTACACAGCTGATGATGCTTGGCTTTACGATCGTG
>JBJEFT010000143.1:0-8647 GCA_051874315.1 Candidatus Ornithomonoglobus sp. | reverse complement strand
TTGCGATCGGAGCCTTATCCGCGCCGATCAAAACCGCCTTTATTCTTGTTGAGCCGAATTCTATACCAAGTATAGCCTTTCCTGATTCGATATAATTTTTCATGCCGCTGTGTCCTTTCTGTATGCTTTTAACCATAAAATTCTTATAATTCAATTATACAACATTGATTAAATTATGTCAAGAAAAAAACGGCTATCCCCGTAAGGATAGTCGTTTTTATATGAAGATTATTATAAGAAGCTATACAATATCTTTGCAGCCTGAGCTCTTGTTGCATTGCTGAGCGGAGCAAACTCTGTATCTGACATACCGTTGATTATGCCGCCCTTTACAAGCTGGTCAACTGCATTTACAGCATATGATGAAATGCTTGATGCATCGTCAAAGCTCTTAGCCTCTACAGTCTCAGGAATATCCTTGCCTGTTACTGCTGCTGCTCTTGAAACCATTACAGCCATATCCTGTCTTGTGATAAGAGCATCAGGAGCGAATACACCGTCATCAATACCTGTAATTATACCAAGGTTATATGCTGTCTCAACCGCCTGGAAGTACCATGCATCTGTTGATACATCTCCGAAGCTTGATGTAGTGAAGGACTCTGAGTTAAGACCGAAAGCGCCCATAAGCATCTTAGCGAACTCGGCTCTTGTTACTGTATCGTTCGGAGCAAACTCTGTCTCTGACTTACCGTTGATAACGCCTGCCGCGGCAAGACCGTTGATTGCCTCTCTCGCCCATGTCGCGCTGCTTATATCTGTGAATGCGTCATTAGCCTGCGCAGCCTCTTCAAGAAGCTTTTCAACAACTTCTGCGCCGTTTACACCGGTCGAGCCTGCTACCGCTGTTGTTGTGCTTGTGGCAACTGAACCGGAGCTCTTTGAGCTTGATGTGGTACCGGTTGACGATGTTGAACCGCCGCCGCCACCGCCACCGCCGCTTGACGATGAGGATCCCGGAACTGTGATCTTGAACTGCTTTTCTGTGCTTTCTGCGCCGCTTATTATTGAAGCTGTCATTACAACGGACTTAGTTGTTGACGGCTTTGAATATACGCCGCTGTTTGAAAGTGTTGTCGGTACGCTTGAATTCCATGTAAAGGTTGAACCAAACTTACCTGTTACAGGAAGTGTGATGCTTGCGCTTGTCGTTGTCGGGATTCCGCTGAAATTGCTCTCATATGCGGCATCAAAACGTACCTTGTACTTATCATAAGCTGCGTCTGATGATTCTACCGCGCTTTCAGGGAACTGTACCTTATATGTGTAGCTGTCCGGAGTCTTTGAAACAACATTACGGTCATTCTTTACATATGTGAAGATTCCGGTCAGTGTTATATCATGCGCATCAAAATCTGAGGTCGTGTACTCAACAATTCCGTTATTGATCGTTGCGTTTGTACTGTCTGTTGTCCATTCAATTTTAACAGAGCCGTCAAATGACGCATCATTTATCTTTGTTACTGTTGTCGGTAACTTAATGTCAGTTGCAACCGTCCCGATCTCTCCGATAGGATATGTTATTGTTGTATCATCAGCATTACTTACTGTCAAAGCCTCAATTACAGGATCAATGTATGCTGTTACCGCATTCGGTATTGAAACAACGAATTCCTTTGTAGTTGAAGCATCTCTGAAGCTTATTGTAGCTGTAAGAGTTATTGTGTCATCACTGTCATTCGGATAAATGACACCTGTTGTTGTTACACGGCCGGTATCCGTTGTTGACCATGCTACTGTCGTAGTATTGTCACCTGATGTCTGGAGTAAAAGGTCCTTGGTAACTGTATATACGCCATTGACCTTCTTAGGAGCGCCCATATCTGCATAAGCCAAATCCACATTTTCAGCTGCCGCATCTACTATAGACTGCGGTGATGATATGCTGAACTGGAATGATTTTGTGAGAACAGTCTCACCATATGTAATTGTCGCTGTAAGTGTGTACTTATTTTTCTCAACGCCCTCTGCAGGATCAATTACTACTCTGTTTCCTGAAACTGATGCATATGTTGTTTCCTCACCGTCACCCTGCGTTACAGCCCATGCGACATTCGCATCGCTTACACTTGATGTCGGAAGTGAAAAATCATTGATTACTGTATAAGTTGAATCTGAATTCACTAAAACCGAATCCTGAGTTGTATCAATTTCAAGATTGTGTTCTACAGCCTGAGCTATTTGGCTGTCTGTAATTTCAAACAACTCATCTGATATGTTGAGGTTATTAATATAGCAGTGACCTGAGTTACCCGGAGTAATTGTGATATATGTTATATCTGAAAGATTGCTCATTCCCTTTGAATAGGAAATTATATTTCCGTCTGCATCCCTTACAAGACACTCTGCCTCGCTGCCTCCGAATACATATGTCACATTATACCATACACCGGCATCTGCGGTGAATGTTACTGATCCGCCTATTGAATCCTTAAGTATCATACCTGATGTGGTGCTTCCCGCAACAAACTGAACATCAGCATTAAAGACAAGCTTGTTTCCGTCTCTTATTGTGATACCCTCTGTATTGGTAAGCTCAACTACAGGAGTTCTTGATCCATCGTCGTCATACTTGGTTGCAAATATATCAAGATACTTATCTGTTGCTATTGAAATACCGGTTTCACCCGAACCTCCCGAGGCTCTCGTACCGCAGCTGAAGAGGAAGCCCTTTGCGCTATAGCTTGAATTTGCCGCGCCGCTTGCCGAAGCCTGCACTGAAACAAGTGTTCCGTCCGCGAAACCGCTGAAATCCTCTGTGTAATAATTGATCGGATCTGTAGCAAGTATCGGCTTAACTACAAACAGGAATTCCTTTGTCCCCGATTCTGAACCCGCTGTAATGATTGCGGATGCCTTTACATAGTAGCTTGCAGAATCCGGTGTAGGAGCTACTATAAGTCTGCCATCCTCAATTGAAGCGAATGTTGTTGCCTCCCATGCCGCTGACGTATCGTCAATCGCTCTCTGGGAAAGCTCCCACTCAACAGTTGTTCCGTCAGGATCTGCCGGAAGACTTATATTATTCTGTATCGTATAATATCCGTCCTCCGTTGTCATACCCAGCTGACCCTCCAGAATTGTCATGCTGTTCATTGCAGCCTCAAGCACAACCGAATCCGGAAGTGTATAATCTGCGTCTGCGATATTCAGATCGTCCACAGAAAAGTTGAATGCAGCATTTTCCGGCGCTGAAATTGTCGCAAAATCAGCCAGAACTGTTGAGCTGTTTGAATAGCTCAGAAGGGTGCCGTCTGCCTTTTCGGCAACTACTGCAGTCCCGTTGTCTGTTGACGCAACCGTATATGATATCCAATCACTTGTTGTTACGCCTTCCGGCATAGCAAGTGTAATTGTGTTTTCTGCGCTGTCTGCAACCGCTACACTTGTAGTCACAGTTCCGAACTTTATTTTAAAGGTTAAAACTCTGTCACTTGTAAAATTAACACCTTTGGTCCAGTTAAGTGTGATTGTCGGCTGTATTGTGCCAACACCCACATATTTATTCGCATACAGTGTCAATGCTCCGCTGCTTGCAGTGATTCCCTGCTGAGCATAATCTCCGGCATCTCTGGAACGGCAGGAAAAGGTCATACCGTTTGTACCGCTGAAATCCGCAGAGTTGTTGCCCGGAGTCATATCTACTACTGTGCCTGAAAAGCCTGAGAAATCCTCATTATAGTATACGCCGTTCTCATCAGGTGCCGCTGATTGTATTTCGATATCAGCTGTTACTGTATCATCCGCATCTGCCAAAGCCATAGGCGCCATTGATATAGCAATAGCCGAAGCTGACATGACCGCGATGATTTTCTTTAAACCATTAGCCATTATTATCCTCCTAAAATATTTACATATGATGGGGATCCCGTTCCGAATCCCCTCATATACTTCCATGCCTTAATCAATCTATATCAAGAACAACTCTGATTACATAACCGTTGTTCATGTTACCCTTCAATGATGTGAATACACCGAAGTCAAATTCATACGGGTCATCACCGAGAGGCTCAAGCTCAGCCGGCTCAAGTCCGCCTGATTTGTCTACAGTTGTGTTTGTGATCTTACCGCTTGAATTTACTGTTATTGTCGCATAGCTGAATACCGAGCCTGTGTCATATGTTACTCCGGCCTCCGATGACTTATTTACATCTGACAGACCGATAAATGCTGAATCCTCTATATCAACTGATGAAACAAATCCCATGTAATAATATTCACGGCTGTATGAACCAACAGCACTTGCAGCATACGGCAGTGATGCAATAGCGGTAGTTGTATCTGTTATTGAACCCTTGATTGCCATTTCAGCAACGTCATCAACGCTTACCAGTCTCGCAATAGCCTTGATATTTGTGCCGCTTGTTGCCATTGTTATAATGTCGCCCGGTTTGATTACATCCATGAAATCAGAAGTATCATCTGAGGTTGCGTCAAACAGAAGTTCACCGCCATACTCTCTGTCATTCCAGCCTGTGAACTTGTAAACGCCTGTTGTGTCCATAGTCATATATGAAACTTCGGTACCGCCTGAATAGCCCTTGATCTGGAATATTGTATCACCGTCAGCATCTACTGCTTCATTTATCTTTGATACTATCATTGCCGGCATTATTGAAGCTGTGTCAAGCTCGTTTATTCCGTAAAGTGCTGTAGCGCTTGTTACGAACTTAACAAGTATCTGCGCTGTCTTTGCGCTTCCCGCTGTAAATCCGCCGATTACAAAGTCAATATTAACACCACCGTCATAGTTCTTATATGCCGATGCTGTAACTGTTCCTACCGAATAATTTGAGCCGGAGAAACGGTCTGTTCCTGTTAAATTGCCGTCTGAATCCACATCGTTCGGTACCGAGAATTCTACAATACCGTCATTGATTGTATAACCGCTCAGCGTTCCGCCGACGGATGCTACATTCGCCAGATTGCTTGCATACATTGTAAGCGCGTCTGTATCGTCTGTTGCGGTCGAGCTTACTGCAACATAGAGCTTTGTAAGATCGCCTGAGCTGTTGAGAGAATATTTACAGAGTCTTACCGGATTGCCGTTACACTGTATATATGCGCTGTCGCTGTTAAGGGTCTTATAAAGCGTATCCTCTGACGGCTTTGAAACAGCGGCCTTAGCGCCCGGTGCCCAGTAGTTAAGTGAGCTTGACGGCTTAACCTCTATTTCGCTGCCGTCCTGTGTATACAGTCTTATTACCAGTTCGGACTCGTCATTATAATATGCCTTTGTGATCATAGCATACTTTTCGTTTGATGTAAGCGCTCCGTCTGTGCTGATATAGCCGACTCTGTCAAACATATCAAGATAGAAGTTGCCTGAAAGACCTGTCCTTATGTCAGCAACGGCATTTTCATCTACCTTATATGTCTGACCGTTTAATGTAATCGTTGTGTCACCGTCATCCTCGCCGACACTTGTGATCTCACCTGTTATTGTTTCTCCTGTTACAGTAATATCTATAGTAGTGCTCTCAATATTTCTCTTGATTGAAGCAACATCGTTCTTTTTAAGATTCTTAACTGTTGCTGCCGAGCCTGACTTTGTTACGGTTACTGTGTAATCATTATCATCAAGGTCATATGTGATCGTTGTGCTCACGTTATTGATCTTACCTGTCAGCTTCTCGGTTGTCGCGGTTGTAACAAGCATTGTCTCGTATGACTCTACAAAAAGAATATCATATACTCCGTCGCTGTCATAGTCAACAATCTTTACAGTACCGACATGAGGTGTTATAAAACCGTCATAATCATCACCGCCGATATACTTAGCATAATCAGCTGTCGAAAGAATTGTACCGTTGTAAATTACCGTGGCATTATTGATCTTATAGCTCGTTGTTGATGTCGTTGTCTCTGACTTGAAAACCTTGATCGAACCGGCTGTTGTGTCGATTGAATCAATATCATCCGCATTAAATGTATATTCAGTTGACTTACCCATTGAGAACAACGCGATAATCTTAGGATCGTCTGCCTTATCATCAATATAGTAGAACTTTATCTTTGTACCTACATATTCATCTACATTCATATCGCACTTGTAGTCAATGCCGTCGATTGTTACAACACCTTCCTTTGCAACTGAGCCTGTAGCGATTGTAATGTTCGGAGTTGTTGTAAGGACGCCTTCATCCTCATACATGTCGAACAATGCAACACCAAGGGTATCGGTTGCTGTATATACCGGAAGACCGTTTTTGAAGTCTGTTATTTCTCTGTATGAAGCAAGAAGCGCGTTATAAACTGTCTTTATAACCTCACCTCTTGGCATATCGGTACCCGTTGCGCCTTTAACTCCTGTAAGAAGCTTAAGTGTTGTGCCGCCGACTGCTACATAGCCCTGCGGATAACCGCCGGCATTTTCAGCATCCGTACCGTAGTTCATAGCGCAGACGATCATTTTAAGAACCTGCTCATACTTTACGTTGCCGTCCGGAACAAATGTACCGTCGCCCATACCGTCAAGAATACCCTGCTCAACTGCTGTCTGAATCGTATCCGCTGCCCAGTGGCTTGCTTCAAGGTCTGTAAATACATTCTGATATGTTGAGTTAGCTGTCTGCGCGAGCATTCTGAGAACTATTGTTGCCATTTCTGCTCTTGTTACTGTTGATTCCGGCTTAATTGAGCCATCCTCATATCCTGTGATAATACCCAACGCCGATACTACCTTCAACGCATTCTGGTAATATGTATCATTATCGTAGTCGTTTGCCGCCGGAGCTTCTGTCGGAGTCTCTTCCTCAGCCGGAGCCTCTGCTTCTGCATCGTCTGCCGCCTCTTCGGGGACCTCAGCATCCCCTTCTTCAGCTGCTGCTTCTGCTGCTTCTGCATCTTCAGCTGTTTCCGCCATTTCCTCAGCTACAACCTCTGCACTGCCTGCATCAGCTGCAGTCTCAGCAGTATCTTCTGCAAGAGCTGCAATTCCGGTAGATGTAGCAAGCATCATACCCGCTAATAACGTGCAGATAAGTGATTTGAACTTTTTACTCATTATAATACCTCCATATAATTTTTATCATAAAAAGCAATTACAATATTATTTTCACCCTTTTTTATAATGCTGTACCTGCTTTTTTTGAATCATAACGTTTTTTTGTTGTTCTTGTTATCTCCTTGTATTCCAAAGGCGATATTCCTGTGTACTTTTTAAATACCTGGCTGAAATACTGCGAATTGGAGCCGTATCCTACCTTTTCGGCCACCTCGTATATCCTGTCCTTTTTGCCGCCCATAATGAGCTCCTTTGCAAGCTCCATGCGCTTTTCCATTACATAATGGGAAAAATTCATCCCTGTTTCCTTTTTGAATATCTTGCCCAGATAATCAACGTTGGTATAGAGAATGGTTCCCGCTATCCATCGCAGGGACAGCTTTTCGTTTCCGATATTCTCGTCAATAATACGGATAGTGTCCTTGATCAGCGAACTGTACACATTCACTGTCTTAGGTGTGTTTGCCCTCGCGATTTCCATCGCTTTTGAGTTTATAAACTCCTTGATTTCACTGAAGCTTTTACTTACCTGTATCGAAACAATGCCCTTCATATAAATATCAATTTTTTCTACCTCACAGCAGCGTATTATACATACGTAAAGCTCAAGACAATAGGTCTTGGCCACTGCGGGCGTGGGCATACATCGCTCAAGCTCCGAGAAAAATTCCCCAAGCAGAACAGATGTTTTCTTTTCGTCTCCTCCGGTTACCGCTTCTTCAATTCCGGTATATTGAGGAGTAACGGTTACAGGTTCAGCTCCTATTCTGATCATATTCTCACACATTACCTTTGTCCGCTCAGAATAGAATGAATATTCGGTACAGATGCTCAGCCTCCTGAACATCTCGGGGAGCTCAGACATAGCGATTATCCCGCTGTATACCGAAAGAATATCAAGCTTATAGCACTCACGGACGACATATGCCACATGATGAAGCAGCTCGTCCATTTCATCCGAGCTTATACTGCCATCTGTAATCAGCATTACGCAATCCTGCATTGATGTGCTTATGACTATTCTATTCTCGCCTATATACCGCTCCGCAGTATTTTTTATGTAGAACAGTTCATCATATGAATCCGAACTGCTTGGCTTCAGAACAATCATTCTTGCCGGCTCATCTTTGTCCGTTGAGAACGCCTTACAGTACATGTTAAACGCCTCATCAGCATCTCCGATACCCAGTATATAATCCTTAAGAAAGCGTTCCTTAAGAATCGGTTTCACAATTTCGGTATCGCTCAGCACCAGCCGCTCAAAACCCTCATTCATTTCTTTAACATCAAGGTCATGTGCAAAAACCTTTTCCTGACGCATAAAGCCCTCTCCCTTCGCATCCGAACAGTTTCTTACATGACAACATGCCTATTTTATATTTTACAATAATTATACACTATATCAGCCGGAAATTCAAGAGAAAATTTATTGAAAACTCGCAAAAATATATATTTTTATATTGGAATCAATATGTTGTTATGCTTTACCGCCGTAAATTCAAGATGTCGTGGGGATATGTTAATAAAAACAACATTTGCCGGATATTACTAATATCCGGCAAATATTTTAACTTTCAGCTTGTTACTTACTTCGTTGAATAAGGATTGGTTGAACCATCTGTCTTTGCAATGGTCACGTTT
>JBJEFT010000142.1:0-2242 GCA_051874315.1 Candidatus Ornithomonoglobus sp. | reverse complement strand
ATTGGAGTGAAGCAGTCAGAATACTCAAGAGTATCTTGAAACAGTCAAAAATGCTTTTTTGTATTTTATCACCCGGCTGCGATAATATCTCTTCGGTGTTTATTGCCAATATATCCCGCAGCATCGGCTCTATGCCGCTGTCAACCGCATCCGTTATCTTCTTAAGTCTGTTATACAGCTTATCGGCATCAAGCTGGAACAGCTTTATGCGCTTTTTTATACCGTTCTCATACCGGGACAGTGTTTTTGAATCACACTTCGGCAGCGGTATTCCGGCGGCAGAAAACAGTCTGCCCGTATACAGCAACAACAGCTCCGTTACGAGCTGCAGCGTTATACTGTCGGATATGTTTGTTCGGTTATTTTGCAAATAGTCCACATTTATCCATGTTATGTATATACGCTTCCGGCGCTGAGGAACGCCCATATACTGAGCATCCAGCATGTTTATATCAGGTATGAAGCCCAAGTCCTGCATCATATCCATACACGCAATAAAATCACCGCCCTTGTTGCTTGATAAGAGTCCGGGTACATTCTCGAATACACAGAACTTGGGATATTCTCTGTTTGTAGCTTTAAGCATCTCATCAACAATACGCACCGCCTCAACATACAGTCCGCTCCTGCTGCCTGTCAAGCCTGCACGCTTGCCGGCAATACTAAGGTCCTGACTCTAACAAGGGCTGCCGAATGTTATTATATCGACAGCCCTAAGGTCACCTCCCCTCAGTGTTGACACATCACCGTAATGCTTTACATTGGGCAGACGCTTTGTTGTTACCCGTATTGGAAACGGTTCAATCTCCGCATTCCAGAGCGGCTTTATTCCTGTCATTATGCCGCCCAATTCAAAACCCCCGGAGCCTGAAAACAGACTGCCGAGGGTTAGATTTGTATTATTCATTTATCATTGCCTCCTTTGCTTCGGCATATGATAGCCGCTTGCCATTCCGCTCTACAAATATGTTATCGGTATCATCGTTTACAAAAGATTTGAATCGCTCAATTGCTACGTCCACAAACTTAGGTTCAAGCTCTATGCCGCAGCAGGCACGGTTAAGCTGCTCACAGGCAATAAGTGTTGAAGCCGAGCCGAGGAAGCTGTCAAGGACAAGACCGTTTGACGCTGTACACTGTTCTATGAGATATGCGATAAGCGGTATCGGCTTACTTGACGGATGACCGTGACCGTCCTCTTTAGAGCTTTTTATGCGGTCAAACTCAAATACGGTTTTCTGCTTCTGATCACCGTACCATTTATGTTTGCCGTCCTTGCGCCAGCCCCATAATATGGGTTCGTGTATATATTTCCAATCAGTCCTTGTGAGAACAAGCCTGTCCTTTTTCCATACCAGTCCGGCACCGACTTTAAATCCGGCATCCTCAAATGCGTCATGGAATATACGGCCTTTTGCGGTCGCATAAAATACATATATTGACGCGTCCTTTGCCATACTCTCATGCATACAGCCGAGAGCCTTCATCAAAAATTCATAGGCATCTTTATCGTTGAGGTCATCATTTTTTATCTTGCCTGATGTGCTTTCAAGGTTTACCATGTACGGTGGGTCCGTGCATACAAGATTTACTTTGGTATCACCGAGCAGCCTGCTGTATGTATCTGCATTTGTGGAGTCACCGCATATGACCTTGTGCCGTCCGAGATACCATATATCTCCCGGCTTTGAGAAGCACGGCTTTTCAAGCTCAGCATCAACATCGAAATTGTCCTCTTTCGCCTCGCCCTCTTGGTTCTTGGCAAGAAGCTCATTTAGTGCCTCTTCTGTAAACGCTGACATTTCAAGCTCAATATCACCGCTGTCTTTTATATCCTGCAATATATCAGCGGACATTTTCAAATCAAGCTCTGAAAATTCCTGTATCTTGTTATCTGCCATAAGGTCGGCATACTCGGATGCCTCACTCTCGTAATCCTGATAATCAACAGGTACCTGTTTTGCGCCCAACTCCTTTGCTGCGAGCAGCCTGCCGTGACCTTTTACGACAAAGCCGCTGCGGTTACTTACCACTATGGGATGCCGCCAACCCTGACGCTTGATTATTTTTGCAAGCGCGGTTATCTGCTCCTTCGGATGCTTGTTCGGATTTCTCGGATTGCCGACAAGTGCATCCGTGTCCACAATTTTATCGTGAGCGCAGTAAACCGCAATAGTATCCGCCATAGCCTTTGGTTCTATTTGTTCAATCATTGACATTACCTCCAAATCTTGTTTTTATA
>JBJEFT010000141.1:0-2246 GCA_051874315.1 Candidatus Ornithomonoglobus sp. | reverse complement strand
TCTAGAAAAAAGAAAACAATATATCGTGTATGAAATCTTTTTATGAGAATATTAACCTGTTTAAAAATACAGAAGCTTTCTAAATTATTGTTTATCGGTCTATATCTGACCTTTTTCTTCACCGAACAAATAATATTTGAGATAATCATCGGCAAGAACGCATCCGATCGAAACGAAAAACCACAGTATCATATACGGCAGACATACCTGTCCCATAATATTTAACGGCGCGTCATAATAGCTCCACACGTTCATGTGAAGCTTTATATTTACAATATATCCCGTCACAAATTCAAGCGCCGTGATAATCAACGCGCCAAGCGCGCCCTGAAGCAGGAGGGGCAGCCTGCCCCGGCTTTTCTCGTTTATTACGCCAATCAGAACAAAACACACGCCGCCCAGAATAAACATACTCCAGTGCGACCTGCCCCTCCACAGCAGCTCTATAATAACATAAAAAATACCGCCTAAAGCGAATAATATCGTATTCTTAAACATAGAAATCCCCCTCTGTCATATTATAAATAACAAAGGGGGATTTTATTCTCTTATATATCCAGATTGTTTACATACTTTGCGTTAGCCTCAATGAAGTCACGTCTCGGCTCTACCTTTTCACCCATAAGTATAGTAAAGGTCCTGTCAGCCTCGATCGCATCCGCAAGGTCAACTCTTAAAAGTGTGCGCTTTGCCGGATCCATTGTCGTCTCCTTCAGCTCAGCCGGGTCCATCTCTCCAAGACCTTTATACCGCTGAACCTTTGCGCCCTTGCCAAGCTCTGCGATTGCTGCGTCCCTTGCGTCCTCATCAAACACAAACCTCTCGACAATGTCCTTATTCTTGCCCTTGTATACCTTAAACAGCGGCGGCTGCGCCAGATATACATGTCCCTCCTCAATGAGAGGTCTCATATAACGGAAGAAGAAGGTCAGAAGAAGCGTTCTTATATGCGCGCCGTCGACATCGGCATCCGCCATGATTATTATCTTGCCGTATTTAAGGTTCTTTATATTGAATTCCTCGCCTATTCCCGCGCCAAGCGCCTGAATAACCGGAAGAAGCTTTTCATTTGAATACACCTTATCTATTCTTGACTTCTCAACGTTGAGCATCTTGCCCCAGAGCGGAAGAACCGCCTGATAGCGTCTGTAGCGTCCCTGCTTTGCCGAACCGCCCGCCGAGTCTCCCTCGACGATGAACAGCTCCGCGTAGTCCGCGCCCTCGTCCGTGCAGCGGGCAAGCTTGCCGAGAAGTGACGCGTTATTCGCGTTTGCGTTCTTTCTCGACGCCTCGCGCGCTTTTCTTGCAGCCTCTCTTGCGCGCGACGCGCTTATTGTCTTTTCTATTATGGCTCTTGCCACCTTCGGATTCTCCTCCAAAAATGCGCTGAGCTTGCTTGTCAGAGCGTTTTCAACCAATGTTCTCGCGGCGCTGTTTCCGAGCTTTGTCTTTGTCTGTCCCTCAAACTGCGCTTCGGCAACCTTTACGCTGATTATCGCCGTAAGACCCTCACGGGTATCCTCGCCCGACAGATTTTCATCCTTATCCTTCAGCAGATTATACTTTCTTGCATAATCGTTAAGCACGCGTGTCAGACCCGACTTGAAGCCTGTTTCGTGCATACCGCCGTCAACGGTGTGGATATTGTTCGCAAAGCTCATGATAGCCTCACTGTAGGAGGTCGTATACTGCATTGCGACCTCTACCTCCATGTCGTCGCCCTTCTTTGCCTCAAAGTATACGATGTCGTCATGTATCGGGTCCTTGTTCGTGTTAAGATATGCGACAAACTCCTTGATGCCGCCCTCCGCGTAAAGCTCCTCTGATTTAAGCTCCTCACTGCGGTGGTCGGTGAAGATTATGCGCACACCCTTATTGAGGAATGCCTGTTCCCTCAGACGCTTTAGGAGCACATCATAGTCGAAATTAAGCGTTTCAAATATCTCCGCATCAGGCAGGAAGGTTATCTTTGTGCCTGTCTTTTCGGTATCGCCTATCACCTTTAATTCACAGGTCGGCTTGCCGCGCTCATAGCTCTGGTAATATACATGTTCGCCGTTTGAAACCTCTACCTCAAGTCTTTCAGAAAGCGCGTTGACAACGGACGAGCCAACGCCGTGCAGACCGCCGGACACCTTGTAGCCGCCGCCGCCGAACTTACCCCCGGCATGAAGGATTGTCAGTACGACCTGCACTGTAGGAATACCCTCTGTAGGATGGATGCCTACAGGGATTCCTCGTCCGTT
>JBJEFT010000140.1:0-2256 GCA_051874315.1 Candidatus Ornithomonoglobus sp. | reverse complement strand
TGAGAAGATTTTTGTGCAGCGGGGCAGGGGAGTTTGATAACCTTTGCAGATGGAATGTAAAGATTATGAAGAACGAGTACGGCGGTATCAGACTGTACAGAGTTATACCGGAGGGGCTGAAAATCGATACAAAAATAAATACATTGCTTTTTGATGAGATAATAAGAATTGCAGAGCCGAACGGCATTGATGATATTAATAAATGGATCATGGATAATTCCGATTTTGCGATATGCTATGTGACAGATGAATGTGACAATGCGCATCTACGCAGGGATTATGCCTTAAAAGCCGGACTTAAAATAATTAATGTAAAATAAATAATATTGAAAAAGCTGTGTTACTGTGATATACTGTTACTGTAAAAAATAACAGGGAGTGACAGTTAATGAAATTGCTTGATTTTATAGACGCATCGCCGACGGCGTTCCATGCTGTGGAGAATGTGAAAAGAATACTGATAGAAAACGGCTTTGCACAATTATATGAATGTGACGTGTGGAGACTGCACAACGGCGGCAGATACTTTGTAACGAGAAACGGCTCGTCAATAATAGCCTTTGAGGTGCCGCTGTATAATTACAGAGGACTTGCGGTGTGCGCGTCACACACGGATTCGCCGTCCTTTAAGCTGAAATCCTCGCCGGAGCTGCCGGGGGTAAACGGTTTAATCCGCCTTAATGTCGAGGGCTACGGCGGCATGGCGCGGGAAACGTGGTTTGACAGACCGCTTTCGGTCGCGGGAAGAATTGCCGCGGCGGACGGCAGCGGAATAAAAGAGCTGCTTGTAAATATTGACCGTGATATTGCGGTGATACCGTCACTTGCGGTGCATATGGGAAAGGCGCGCTCTGAGGAGCGGGTCAATATACAGAATGAGATGCTGCCGCTGCTGCGCTCGGATAAGGCGCAGAATGAGCTGATCAGGCTGATTGCCGATGATGCGGGAGTGGCGCCGGAGGACATAAAGGGCTGTGACCTTTATTTATATAACCGCCAGAAGGGAACGGTGCTCGGCGCCGATAATGAGTTTATAGCAAGCGGAAGAATAGACAATCTTGAAAACGTCTATCTCTCGCTTTCCGCGCTGCTTGCTTCAAGGGAAACCGCGAAGAAAACAGAAATGCTCAGAATTTTTGCTGCGTTCGATAACGAGGAAACCGGATCGCTTACGCGTCAGGGCGCGGAATCGACCTTCCTTGACGAAACTGTTGAAAGAATAAATGACGCGCTGGGAGTGAGCCGCGCCGAGTATATGCGCCGTCTTGCGTCAAGCTTTGTGATGTCGGTTGACAATGCCCACGCGATGCATCCTAATTATGCGGCAAAGGCAGACCCGGTAAACCGTCCGAGACTGAACGGCGGCGTAGTGCTGAAATTCAACGCATCGGGCAGATATACCACCGACGCGGTGTCGGCGGCGGTGGTAAGAG
This sequence comes from Candidatus Ornithomonoglobus sp., assembly GCA_051874315.1. Classification (GTDB taxonomy): domain Bacteria; phylum Bacillota; class Clostridia; order UBA1381; family UBA1381; genus Ornithomonoglobus. The sequence continues at coordinate 823 of JBJEFT010000140.1, read as the reverse complement.
CTCTTGCGGAGCGCGCGGGAGTTCCGGTGCAGGAGTATCACAACCGCAGCGACATATCCGGCGGCTCAACGCTCGGAAATCTTATGAACCGCCATATATCCGTAATATCCGCTGATATAGGTCTTGCGCAGCTTGCAATGCACTCGGCATATGAAACGGCAGGAGCGAAGGATGCGGAGTATATGGAAAGACTTCTGACGGAATTTTATAACACAACAATAAAAGCCGCCCGCGGCGGACAGCTTGAGCTTATCGGGTAAATAATCAAACAGGGGACGGATCACACGATCCGCCCCTCAAAGTGATATTTCAAGTATTTTTCAGAATGTGCAGAATGTTTTGTTTCAGCTCGGGAAAGTCGTTTACAACAGTAATATAATTGAATCTTTATGCAGCATATAGAGGAACAACCTTTCCGATTTCTATTATTGAGCCTTTTGGTACGGGAGCATGAACTACATCAACAGGTACCGATAATAACTCTTCAAGCCGATTTTTTAAGGAACATAATGTTATAAGTGATACCGATGTTGTTTGGAATTTAACTAATAAATCAACATCGCTTTCAGGAGTATTGCGGCCTTCCGCATATGAACCAAAAAGCTCTATGCTGATTATCGGATACTCCTTTGCAACAATAAGAGCGGCTTTTTCGATTTGTTCTATTGTAAGCATATATATCCCTCCTGATATATTATTAATTACAGTATATCATAAATTTTTTCGTTGCGCAAGCATGTAATAGAAATTTTCACATAAGAAATTTTGAAATCTTAATTGCCAAAGTAAATTCTCGTGTAAAATGTTTCCATAGAGAATTTAG
>JBJEFT010000139.1:0-2259 GCA_051874315.1 Candidatus Ornithomonoglobus sp. | reverse complement strand
TCAAATATAAGCACGCCGAGGTGCTTTTTGTAATACGGTAGAAATCGTTTGAAAAGCTTTGAAAGCTTCATTTGTTTTGCCATTTCAGATATTTTCTCCTCCTGTTAATTATATATAAATTATACCATTTAAAAAATATACTGTCAACCGGAGTTTTTTTGTATTTTACTTAAAATAATGATTTAACGGCTTGAAAATTCAGGGAAGGTGTGCTATAATAAAAAACTGTGCGGAAATTTCCGCGCATAAACAATATGATAAGGTAAGGAAGTGGTTATGATGGCACAGATAGCTGCCATTATCATCTTTGTCGCAATGTTCGTTCTGATCATTTTAGACAAATTTGAAAGACATTATGTGACGCTCGGCTGCGGCGCGCTTACGCTGATAGTTGTATTCGGACTGTTAATGCACAGCGGCTCGGCGGTTATGGAGACACTTAATGTCAGAAGTATTTTTACAGCGGGCTTCTGGTACAGTACAGAGGCGGAGGAAAGCTCGGGTATCAACTGGGCGACAATTATTTTTATCGTCGGAATGATGATAATGGTTGAGGGTATGGCAAGAGTAGGCTTTTTCAGATGGCTCTGCCTGAGAATTGCAAAGCTTGTTCATTATAAAACGGTGCCCATTTTCATAACCTTTATGATAATGTCCGGCATACTAGCGATGTTCATAGACTCAATTACGGTTATCCTGTTCCTTGCGGCGGTAACTATTGAGCTTTCAAGACTTCTGAAGTTCAACCCGGTGCCCATGATACTTGCGGAGATATTCTGCGCGAATCTCGGCGGCTCGGCTACAATGTGCGGCGATCCGCCTAATATTATAATCGGAACGTCAATGGGCTATTCCTTCTTTGACTTCCTGTCAAATACGGGAGCTATGGCGGGAATTTCGCTGATACTCGTTATATTCTATTTCTACTTTGTGTTCCGCAGGGAGCTTTCAAAGCAGGAGGGCGAGGTCGACCCGTCCACATATCCCGATCCAAAGGACGCGGTAACGGATAAGAAGGGCTTTATAATAAGCTGGTGCATATTCCTGTGCGCGGTCGTTCTTCTTGTGACCCACGCAAGCACACATCTCACGGTTGCGACAATAGGCGTATTCATATCAATTATAACGCTTATAACTGCCGGAAAGCATATTCCCGAAATCATGAAGAGAGTTGACTATAAGACTGCGCTGTTCTTTGTGGGACTGTTTATAGTTGTGGGAGGACTGGAGCAGACCGAGGTTTTGAAGGCTATCGCGGGCTTTATAGGCAAGGTCAGCGGCGGCAATCTTTACATAATGGTTGCGATCATTCTCTGGGTATCGGCGGTTGCAAGCGCATTTGTTGATAACATTCCGTTTGCGGCTACAATGGTTCCGGTTATTCAGGGACTTGCCGCGGGCGCGCAGCTTAACACGCTTGCATGGGCGCTTTCAATGGGTACGGACGTCGGCGGAAGCGCGACACCTATCGGCGCGTCGGCAAATGTTGTCGGCACCTCAGTCTGCGCTAAAGCAGGACGACCGATCGGCTGGAAGCAGTATTGTATGGCTGCGGCGCCGGCTACGGCGATTGTGCTTGTGGTTTCAATGTTATTTATATTTGCAAGATATTGTTAATGAAAGGAGCTTGATTAACTATGGAAAAACAGCTGATAATTTCGGTGAGCCGTGAATTCGGAAGCGGCGGCTACGCGATCGCCGAGGAGCTTGCGGGCAGATTTAAGATAGGCTTTTACGACCATAATATTCTTGATCTGATCGCGGAAAGAAAGAGCGGCAACGCCCAGATGCTTAAACAGTTTGACGAGGCTCCGAAATCAAGACTGTTTTCAAGAACAGTAAGGGGCTTCAGCAATTCGCCTGAGGATGTAATAAGCGAAATGCAGTTTGACTTTATGCGCGAGAAAGCGGAAGCGGGCGAATCCTTTGTTATCGTCGGCCGCTGCTCGGAGGCTATATTAAAGGGGCATCCGGGACTTGTAACGGTGTTCGTGCTCGGCGACTATGACAAGAAGGTTGAGCGTATCTGCAACAAGTATCATCTTTCGCAGCGCGAGGCGCAGAACCTCATTAAGACAAAGGATAAGAAGCGTAAGTCATACCATAACTATCACTGTGACCTTCACTGGGGCGATTCGAGAGGCTATGACCTTTCGATAAATTCAAGCAAGCTCGGTGTTCAGGGAACAGCCGATGTTATCGAGGCCTACATAAGAGAGCGTTTCGGTATTGTATACGAAAGCGACATAACGGCAGAAT
>JBJEFT010000138.1:0-8781 GCA_051874315.1 Candidatus Ornithomonoglobus sp. | reverse complement strand
TAAAATAAAACAATGGAGGCTTTAATTATGTACAGTGATATAGTAAAAAAGGGTGTTGAAAAAACACCTCACCGCTCGCTTTTTAAGGCAAGCGGTCTTACAGATGAAGAAATAGAGCGCCCGTTAATAGGTGTTGTATGCTCAAAGAACGAGATCGTTCCGGGCCACGTTCACCTCGGTCAGATAGCGGAAGCCGTTAAAGCGGGAGTGCGTCTTGCAGGCGGTACTCCGCTGGAGTTCCCGGCGATCGCGGTATGCGACGGTATCGCAATGGGACATGTTGGAATGAAGTATTCGCTCGCATCGCGTGAGCTTATAGCAGACTCGATCGAGTCAATGGCAATCGCGCACGGTCTTGACGCGCTTGTGCTTATCCCCAACTGTGACAAAATCGTTCCGGGTATGATCATCGCGGCGGCAAGACTTAACATTCCGGCGATCATCTGCTCCGGAGGTCCGATGCTCTCAATCAATTATAACGGCAAGTTCCGCGACCTCAACACAAACTTTGAGGCTGTAGGCGCATTCAAGGCGGGCACAATTGACGAAACAGAGCTTAAAAACCTTGAGGAAGCAGCCTGTCCGTCATGCGGCTCATGCTCGGGAATGTTTACGGCTAACTCAATGAACTGTCTTACTGAGGTCCTCGGTATGGCTCTTCCGGGCAACGGTACAATTCCGGCGGTATATTCGGAAAGAATAAGACTTGCAAAGCACAGCGGAATGAAGATTATGGAGCTGCTTGAAAAGAATATCCGTCCGCGCGATATTATCACACCGGATTCACTCTATAACGCGTTAAGAGTTGATATGGCTCTCGGCTGCTCAACCAACTCAATGCTCCACCTCCCCGCTATCGCCTATGAGGCAAAGTGTCCGATCACTCTTGACTATGCTAACGAGATAAGCGAGGTTACACCGAACCTCTGCCACCTTGCTCCGGCGGGCGAGCACCATGTTCAGGACCTCTACGCGGCAGGCGGCGTAACAGCGGTTATGAACGAGCTTTCAAAGGCAAATCTCTTAAAGCTTGACACACTCACCGTTACGGGCAAAACACAGGGTGAGAACATAGAGGGACACGAGGTCAAGGATTACACTGTAATAAGACCTCTTGACAATCCGTATTCAAAGACAGGCGGTATCGCGGTACTTAAGGGTAATCTGGCAGTTGACGGCTCTGTTGTCAAGCGTTCGGCAGTTGCGCCGGAAATGCTTAAGCATGAGGGACCGGCAAAGGTATTTGACAGTGAGGACGAGGCAATCGCGGCTATATATGCCGGAAAAATCGTTGCCGGCGACGTTGTTGTTATCCGTTACGAGGGACCGAAGGGCGGTCCGGGTATGAGAGAGATGCTCTCCCCGACCTCCGCGATCTGCGGCATGGGACTTGACAAGGAGGTTGCTCTTATCACAGACGGTCGTTTCTCGGGCGCGACACGTGGCGCGGCAATCGGCCACGTTTCACCGGAGGCTGTTGAAGGCGGTCCTATCGCATTCCTTAAGGACGGCGATATAATTGAGATCGACATCATGAACGGTATCTTAAACGTTAAGGTTTCCGATGAGGAAATGGCTGCCCGCAGGGTTGGCTGGAAGCCGAATGAGCCGAAGATCAAGACCGGCTATTTAAGACGCTATTCAAAGCTTGTTTCATCAGGTATGCAGGGCGCTGTAATGCTTGACGATTAATTCATAATCCTATAAAAGCCGCGGGTACAAATCGCCCGCGGCTTCTGTGTTATAAGATTTAAATTTTTTCAGCTCTTCCTGTGTATGGATTATTCTTTGCATATTCAGCTGCGGCACTAAGAAAGCTGCCTTCGGGCTGCTTATCAAAATACCTTCTCTGCCATGCCGTATAATCAAAATTCTCACGCTTAACAGCTGCAATAAACTGTTCTGCCGCCACAACACCAATTTTCTCTACAAGACATTCCATACCCATATCCATAATTTCTACAGTATTATACATCCCCATCAGCCTCCAATCTCCGCAAGAATTCACCGGGTGTACACAATATAATTTTATCAGTTTCATATTTCAGCAGCCTGTCATCAGTTGAGATAAAATAATCACATCCCGCAAACACTGCACACGCTATGTGAGCGGCATCCTTTTCCTTAACTCCGGTTTTCATGATTTCTTTTGACATTTCTTCGATTTTATTACTGCGTTCAGCGCTCACATAATATGCCGCATACTCATTTATAAAACGGGCAATCGTACTTCTCCTTTCAGAAAAACGATTGCGGCTGTTCTCATAATCCAGCACATATGAAGTCACCAATTCCAGTTCAGAATTTCTTATCATATCTTGTATATACAATTTTGCCTGTGTTTCAAGATGAATTCTCATCTGATTCTGATCATCATAAGGTCGGTTATAGCTGCAATTATCTAAATATACTCTCATTAATTTCACCTTGATCCTTTAATGTTATTATACCATATTATCAAATCAAAATCAATATATTTTTAAAAGAACAGATATTCATACAAAAAATACAGCCTGCCGAAGCAAGCTGTAAATAACGTCTTATTACACAAACCTTACATCATACTCATTAAACAGCGTATTGACCTGAACAAGGAAGCCTATAAACTGCGGTCCCGCCATAAGCTGACCGAAGAACGGCTTGCCGTAGTCAAATTCACCGTTTATTATATTATAGAGCTTTCCCCTGTCGCATATAGAAAGAATGGGCGAGCTTACATCCTCAACGATCTCTTTAAGCCTTGCCTTGACCTCCGCCTCATAGAACGGGTTGTGCGTTTTCGGGTACGGACTCTTTTCCCTTAGTCTTACATCCTCGGGCAGTATTCCCTTTGCCGCCTCGCGCAGAATATTCTTTGAAACGTTATCCCTGTTTTTCATCTCCCAAGGGATATTCCATACATATTCCACAAGTCTGTGGTCGCAGAACGGCACACGCACCTCAAGACCGGATGCCATGCTCATTCTGTCCTTACGGTCAAGCAGATTTGTCATAAACCAGTTTATATTAAGCCATGAAATCTCGCGTCTGCGCCGTTCCTCCGCGCTGTCACCGATATATTCCGGTGTCTGCCGCACCGACTCCTCATATCTCATCCTTGAATAGCCGTCAAGGTCAAGTGTTTTTCTGACGCTGTCTATAAGGATTTCCTTGCGCATGGAAAGATCATAGCACCACGGGAATGCCGGAGTCTCAAAGGCGTGCGGATCACGGAACCACGGATATCCGCCGAATATTTCATCCGAGCACTCTCCCGATAAAGCGACCGTATGTCTCTTTTTCACCTCGCGGCAGAAATACAGCAGCGACGAGTCGCAATCCGCCATTCCCGGCAGATCCTTTGCGCGCAGCGCGTCATCAAGCATCGGCACAAGCACGTCGTTCGGACAGACGAGATATGTATGATCGGTACCGAACTCCTCAACCATTCTCGGTACCCATTTGGTATCGCTGTCGGGCTGAAATTTTGTACTGTGGAAATACTTGTCATTGTCCTCATAGTCAAAGGAATAGGTAGAAAGCTGTTTTCCCTGCTTTTTAAATTCAGACGCCGCAACCGCGGTTATAAAGCTTGAATCCAGTCCGCCGGAAAGAAATGTCGCAATCGGAACATCCGATACCAGCTGACGCTTTATCGCATCCGTAAGCAGAAATCGTACCTTCTCTATCGTTTCCTCATAGCTGTCCGTATGCTCTCCGCTTTTAAGCTGCCAGTAGACTTTTTCGCAGATTCCTCTGCGGCTCACCCTCATGCAGTGTCCCGGCTTCAGCTCCTTTATTCCCTTAAATACGCCGCAGCCCGCGGTCCTTGCCGGACTTATTGCAAACAGCTCGCAAAGTCCCTCACGGTCAAGCTGCGCCTCAATTCCCGGGTATTTCAGAAGCGCCTTTATTTCAGAGCCGAACACAAACGCGTCCTCTCTTTCGGAATAGAACAGCGGCTTTACTCCGAAGCGGTCACGGCATAAAAAGACGCTCTGTCTCATGCTGTCATATACGGCAAAGGCAAAAATGCCGTTAAGCCGCTTTGCGCATTCATCACCGTAATGAATATACATATACAAAAGAACCTCTGTATCTGATGTTGTTTCAAATTTATAACCGTGGATTTCCAGCTCGCGTCTCAGCTCATCGGCATTGTATAATTCACCGTTATAGGTTATGATAAATTCATATCCTTCACAAACTCTTTTCATCGGCTGCTTTCCCCGCTCCGGGTCAATAACAGCAAGACGGCGATGGGCAAAAACAGCGTGCTCTCCCACCCATTCACCGCCTGAGTCGGGGCCGCGGCTGTACATGGTATCCGCCATCATTTTAGCCAGAATACGCTCGCGCTCCCCGCTCTTTACATAGTTTTTTTTATAGCTTATATACCCGCAAATCCCGCACATAGTATCACACTCCTTTAGACTATATTATGTCTTGATGCAAAACTATGTGAATGCAGCCTCTGAAAACCTAAAGGCGCCTGGCAAATTGCCCTATTATACATATTTTCGCATTTGCTTCAGCGCGGATTTTTCAAGTCTTGAAACCTGCGCCTGGGAAATTCCTATCTCGTCAGCGACCTCCATCTGCGTTTTCCCTCTGAAAAAACGCAGGTCAAGAATATGCTTTTCCCTCTCTGAAAGATGGCTCATCGCTTCATTGATAGCAATATTTTCAAGCCATGCAGAATCGGTATTTTTAGTGTCCCTAACCTGATCCATTACATATATCGCTTCGCCGCCGTCATGGTATACCGGCTCATACAGGGATATAGGATCGGAAATCGCGTCAAGCGCAAATACTATATCCTCCTTCGGCAGATCAAGCTCCTTTGCCAGCTCATTAATAGTAGGCTCCTTTGAATGTAAATTAATATAGCGCTCCTTTGCGCGCAGGGCTTTATACGCTATATCCTTGAGCGATCTGCTCACCCTTATCGGACCCTCATCACGCAGGAACCGCCTCACCTCTCCCACAATCATCGGCACGGCATAGGTTGAAAACTGAACCCCCACCGATGTGTCAAAATTATCTATCGCTTTAATCAGACCTATACACCCGACCTGAAAAAGATCGTCGGGGTTCTCACCTCGGTTTGAAAAGCGCTGTATAACGCTCAGAACAAGCCTGAGATTTCCCCTTATAAAGGTATCTCTCGCCTGCATATCTCCTTTTTTGATTTTAACAAACAGCTCATCCTTTTCCTCTCGTGTCAGCACCGGTAGCGTCGATGTATTAACGCCGCATATTTCCACCTTATTAGTCATTGCATTTCCTCCTTTTGTATAGCGGAGACAAAAGTCTCCTATGTACCCTGCCATGCAATGACTGCCGTTTTTATGACATTCTTACAATTTCCTTTTTAAGGCGCTTTATGATCCTTTTTTCAAGGCGAGATATGTATGACTGCGATATGCCGAGCATATCCGCTACCTCCTTCTGGGTTTTACTGCGGCGGTTGCCGAGACCGAAGCGCAGGATCATAATTTCCCGCTCACGGCTTGAGAGCTTTTCAAGCGCGCTCCTCAGCAGCTCCCTGTCAACCTCATCCTCTATTCCGCGGCATATAATATCATTATCTGTCCCCAGAATATCCGAAAGCAGCAGCTCATTTCCGTCCCAGTCAACATTTAACGGTTCGTCAATTGATACCTCTGTACGTCTGTTCGCGTTTTTTCTGAGATACATCAGTATCTCGTTTTCTATGCACCGTGATGCATAGGTTGCAAGCTTTATGTTTTTATCCGGTCTGAAGGTGTTGACCGATTTTATAAGCCCGATTGTTCCTATCGAAATAAGGTCCTCAACATTAATTCCCGTATTTTCAAATTTTCTTGCTATATAAACAACAAGCCTCAGGTTGCGCTCCGTCAATTCGCTCTTAACAGAATTATCTCCGTTTCCGAGCTTTTTTATCAATCCTTCCTCCTCTTCCTTAGATAAAGGCGGCGGGAGCACATCTGCGCCGCATATGTAAAACACATCGCCGTCAGCGCTCTTCTCACCCGCTATACAAATAAACCTTCTTGTAATTTCTCTGATTAATCCCATTATCCTTACTCCTGCTCAATTATATTTCGCCCACAATTCCGTTATATTTTCCCTTAAAGTCTCTGTTTGTAACCGCCAGAGCCGCGACTGCTTCTCTGCCGTCTATCAGACAGCGCTCCGGCTCAATAACAGGCAGCACACCGCTTTTTCCTATTGTGCCGTATGTAATAAACGTCTCGGTAACTGCCATAAGCTCGTCATAGCTGCCGCTGCCGGATATTGCAAGTCCGGTCACCGAATCGGTTAAAATTACTGCGCTGCCGTGGTATTTCAAAAGATTTCCGCTGTCATACAGGGCTGTAAATTCCGTGGTTTTTCCCTTGTAGATCACGGTAATTCTCCGGTATTTTTTCTTCATATCCGACAGTTTTTTATACAGCAGCACAGCCGGGTATGACGCAATGTAAATTACCGCCGTTACAGGCTCGGATGCAAACAGTGTTACCGCACCTTTCGCAAGCGCCGCGCCGCCTCCGCTTACCGATACAGCAGCGATCGTCAGACCCTCTACCGCCAAGCACAAAAGCATCAGCTGCGTCGTATCATGTACAAGCCTTCTCTTGCCGAACGCTATAAAGCATATCAGCGCAAGCGCCGGGATCCGCAGAATATGAGGCATTGCCGCCGCTGCTTCAACGGCGGCATAAATACCTCCGGCGGCGGCTGCCGCGATCATGCGGCTGTGACGTATTTTTATTCCTGACAGAATACCATAGGAATACAGCATCAGCAGCTGTGAAACCATATTTACGGCAAAGATTTCATCAACATAAATTTTCATCAATCCTCTCCTGACCTGTGAAAACATTATACAACTTACAAGGCAAGCAATTTGTAGAAATCCGTTGTCGAATACTCTAAACCTCCCGACAAAATTCTCTATTATTAATTTATCAAGATTTCTCTTTATTATTTAGGAATTTTATGTTATACTTATTGCGGGGTGAATATATATGACAAGCATTAAAATCGATACAGAAAAAATACATAACGAAATAAGTCCGATGCTTTACGGAATATTCTTCGAGGATATTAACTACGCCGGAGACGGCGGACTTTACGCGGAGCTGATCGCAAACAGATCATTTTCATATTACGATGATGAAAACAGCATTAATATGCACAAGCTTGACTGGGAGTCCATCGGCAATGCAGTTGTTGAAATACGGACATCCGAACCGCTTAACAGTGCCAATAAGCATTACGCATATATCAAAGGGAACGCGGGTGAGGGCTTTGGAAACACAGGCTTCTGTGGTGAGGGCTTTGCGGTTAAAAAGGGAGAGCGGTATAATTTTACCTGCATAGCAAGGTCAGCGGAGAGCTGCGCTCTTGAAATACGAATAAGGGACAGTAAAAATAATGTTATTGCAAAGAAACCTATTACATTAAACAGTACCAAATGGAACAGATATTCCTTAACGTTTACCGCACCGCGCAGCGTAAAACACGCTTATATTGAAATTGTATTTTCATACGGCGGTGAGGCTGAATTTGCGTTTATCTCACTGTTTCCGCAAAATACATATAAGGGACGCAAAAACGGTCTGCGCGCTGACCTTGCAGGGATGCTTGAGGATCTGAAGCCAAAATTTATACGCTTTCCCGGAGGCTGCGTTGTCGAGGGCAGGAGCTTTGATACCATGTACCGCTGGAAGGAAACGATCGGGGATATTACAGAACGCCCTACAAATAAAAACCGCTGGCAGATGGATGAGTATCAGCCGGGGGATAACACGGCTCATGATTATTTCCAGAGCTACGGTCTGGGGTATTACGAATATTTTCAGCTCTGCGAGGATATAGGTGCAAAGCCCGTGCCCGTTATGAACTGCGGTATGACCTGCCAATGGCACGAGGGACTTCTGATCGACTGCGACAAGCTTGAACCGTGGATTAAGGATATTATAGACCTCATAGAATTTGCAAACGGTGATGAAGGCTCCGAATGGGGCGCAAAGAGAATTGCTATGGGACATAAAGAGCCGTTCAATCTTGAATATATAGGTATCGGCAATGAGCAATGGGGACAGGAATATTTTGAACGATATGAAATTTTTCAGAAAAGACTTTCTGAGCTTTATCCCGACATAAAGCTGATAACCTGCGCAGGCTATGCTCCCGACGGCGATAAATTTGATTTTGCTATGAACTGGATGAGAGAAAATAAAAATAAGGCATATGCCGCGGACGAGCATTTCTATAAAACGCCGGAATGGTTTCTCGACAATACCGACCGATATGATAATTACGACAGAACACTTCCGAAGGTTTTCGCCGGAGAATACGCGGCGCATACATCAAGAAATATCTCCGAACGCCGCAATAACTGGTATACTGCCCTTGCCGAGGCGGCATTTCTCACTGGTGTTGAGAGAAACGCCGACCATGTTGTTATGACCTGCTATGCCCCGCTTTTCGGGCGAACGGGGCATCAGCAATGGCAGCCGGATCTGATCTGGTTTGACAATGACAGCGTATACGGCACGCCGAATTATTACGTCCAAAAGCTGTTTTCAAATTATACAGGCGATAATCTCGTTGAGGCGGAATGCGCCGACTCGGATATAAAAATTGCCGCAAGCATCACAAGCGATGGCAGCCGCCTTTTTGTGAAGCTTGTAAATCTTTCAGACAAAGAAAAACACACTAACCTATGGACAGGAAAATACAACACTGGCACTGTACATGAGCTTTCGGCAGCGCTTGACGCTGAAAACTCACACACCACACCGAAAA
>JBJEFT010000137.1:0-2266 GCA_051874315.1 Candidatus Ornithomonoglobus sp. | reverse complement strand
GCGATAGTGCTTGCCTGCGCCGGTTCATATCTGCTTTACGGCTCTGAGGTCATGATGCCGGGTGAGAACTTCTGGACGGATGAAAAAATAGAAGATTTTATGTCGAGAAATTTAAAACCGCAGGAGGGGTATATTTCCTTTAACAATAATCTTCCGTCGGAGCGGTTTCTGGTGATCGAGAGCGAAGCGGCTTCAAGACAGGAGGAAATAATAGCAAGATTTTACGACAGTATGAAAATATGCGACCTGCCCGTTACGATTGTATATAAAAAGGGCGTTCAGATGAAGAATACGGGAAAGAGCTTTCCTGTTCTGCGGGAGCAGCTTATAAAACGGCTTATTCCCGGAAAGCCTCAGCTTATATGCTGTAACGATATATCGGACTCCTTTGAGAATATTGAACAGCCATACAGCAAGAGCGATATTGACACGATAATCACTTCAATAAAAAACGGTGATAATGCGGACGTAAGAGCGCATCTTAAAAAGCTGTTTGATACTATGAGAAACGCGGACTGTACACAGGAGGAATATAACGGACTGCTCAATATCATTCTCGACACATATGTGCTTAATTATCCCGAGAATCAGCAGCGCAAAAACACAAGCGTCAAGCATGAATTTATAAACGCTCTGGCGGGCTTTGTATCCTTTGGCAGCCTTATTGATGATATAACCTCAATACTTATGTCGCTAAAGCGTGATACAAAGAATAAGGACAGGTATGTTCAGCTTGCCGACAGCGTTGAGGAATATCTTATAAAAAATTACAACAAGAGTGTGACAAATGACGTATTGTCAAAGGAGTTCGGATTTGTGCCGAGCTATATTGCGAGAATTTTCAAGCGTCAGAAGGGTGTTTCACCGAATGAATATATGACAAGATACCGCATAGAGCTTGCGAAGAAGCTTATAGAGAAGAATCCCGATATGAAAATCAAGGAGGTTGCGGAGACTGTAGGCTTTAAGGAGTCGTATTACTTTTCAAAGACCTTTAAAAAGGAAACAGGAATGTGGCCTACAGAATATCACAGTTAAACAACAAAGTGACTGCAGCAAAACATCTGCTGCAGTCACTTGCTTCATATAACTTTTATTGTAATCATAACTTACCGAGTGAAAAGCATCTATCAGTAAGTTTTGTTTATCTTTTTATGTATTCAAAAATCTTATGGTTTGCTGAGAAAAACCGTATATTCGCGTCAAAATAGAGATGTGAGGTGTCGCCTTCCTTTGAGGCGGTACCGCCGTTTATTTTATTGCGTGAATCCCATGTGGTGTCAACAATGACCCAGCGGTTGTCAAGATATACTTCATTCCATGCGTGATTTGCCTCTGTGGCTGCAAGATTTGTGTCATTCCATACCGTATCCTCACCGTCAATAACTCCCAGAGCGTAGCCTGTTACAACATTGCAGGGGATGCCTATTGAGCGGCAGAGTGATGCGTAGAGGTTTGAGTATCCGAGGCACACGGCGCGCTTTGTGGAAAGCACCTCCGTTGCAACATAGGGTGCGGTGTTTGTTGAGCCGTTTATGCTGTCGTTGTCATAATATATGTTGTCGCATATCCAGTCATGGAGGATAAGCGCCTTATCGTAGTCGGTCGCGCAGCCTGAGGTGATAGACTGCGCAAGCGCTTTTACCGTGTCGGTATCGGAGCATATCGCATATGTACTTCTGAGCGCCGCGCTTATAGATTTATCCTTTTCATATGCGGCGACATTTCCTTCATAGACAGGGGGGATAACCGTGCTCCAGCTTCCGTCAGCGGATTGCGCTAAATATATATAATTATATACTATGCTTGAAAATTCACCGAAGCGCTCCGGACCTGAGAATACGGCAAACTGATAAGATCCGTCCGGAATTTTTATAATCTTTCTGTATTGACCATCGGCGTCCACCGAATCAACATATTGATTAAGCATTTCGCCATTACTGTCAAGGAAACGGTAAACCAGATATTTTTCATTTACGTTGTGCGTAACACCGTAAACATCAAGCTCATTGCCGGACACTGCAACGGAAATGTTCTGCCCGTTATAGAAATTCAGCATCGAGTCGCTTGAATAGTATACATTTGCCGCTATATCGTCGGGGTCGATAGGCAGCTCCGTATGGCGGATGCTTGCCCAAAGCTCAGAAGGTGTCGGAATGCTTGAAAGCTGCTCATTAACATCATCGGAAAGGTCGCTTATAAATTCCGAAACATACGGATAGTGCTTATCAAGATAGGGGATATATGTACCTATTTCCTGAAAAAA
>JBJEFT010000136.1:0-2276 GCA_051874315.1 Candidatus Ornithomonoglobus sp. | reverse complement strand
AGATGCTATAGAGAGATTGAAATTTGAGAAGATAAACAACCAGATCGCATTTTGTTCAGAAGAATCTCTAAAAACGATCAGTTTCCTTAAAAGCTATATAGTCAAGGAGGCATAATAATGGATCACAGTACAGTAAGGGCAGTAATAGTACCAATTATAATTGAAAAGATAATGGAATATTATCATATAACGGCAGAGGAGGCGTATGATGAGTTTTATATGTCGGCAACAGGCGCCGCGCTGTCTGACGATGAAACCGGCTTGTTTGGACAGTCACCAAATTATATTTTCGGATTATATATAAATGAAATAAATAGTAAATAAATGAATAAAATACAAAAGGACGGTTCCGCTGCTGACACAGCAGAACCGTCCTTTTGTTGTATGTTTATCAGAACTTTATAATTCCCATAGAATCCAGTATTGACGAAATAAGGATCGCGACAATAAGAACAGGCGCGATGTATTTGATCATCACCGTAAAAATCTTCTCGCGTCTGAACTTGCCGGATAAGGTGATTTCAGCTTTGATCTTATCAATTCCGAACACATAGCCGGCAAAGATACAGGTGAGAAGCGCGGTTACGGGCATGAGGACCGAGTTTGTGAGGAAGTCGAGGGTATCTAAAATATCCATGCTCCCGAATTTCACGCCGGAGAGAACGCTGTAGCCTAAGATACAGAGCGTGCCGACCGCCTGTCCCCAGATTCCCGTGAGGATCGCGGCTTTTTTTCTGCTTATGTCAAAGCGGTCGCAGATCGACGAAACGATCGCCTCCATGACCGACATTGACGAGGTGATCGCCGCAAAGAGCACAAGCAGGAAGAAGAGCGAGCCCGCAAGCCTTGTGCCGCCCATGCTTGCGAACACCTTAGGGAGAGTGATGAACATAAGTCCCGGACCCTTGCCCAGAGCGCTTTCGTCACCGCCCGAAAAAGCGAATACCGCCGGAATGATCATAAGTCCGGCAAGAATGGCGATAATCGTGTCGAAGAACTCGATCTGCGAAACACTCTTTTCGATATTCGCATCCTTTGGCAGATACGAGCCGTAGGCGATCATAATACCCATTGCAAGCGACAGCGAAAAGAACATCTGACCCATTGCCGCAAGAATGCCCTGAAGCGAGAAATGCTCCATGCTGGGAACAAAGAAATACTTGACGCCCTCTATTGCTCCGGGAAGCGTGATCGAGTATACCGATATCGCGACCGCGAGGATAAGCAGAATAGGCATAAGAGCCTTTGAAAATCTTTCAATGCCCTTCTGAACGCCGCACATGATAACCGCGGTAACGCCCGCCGTAAAGATAAGCTCAACAACGAAAAGCTTTGCCGGATTGGCGAGAAGGTCGGTAAAATACGAATCCTCAGCCATAGTCGTGCAGAAGCCCGAAAGATAGCCTGCGGTGTAGTTTAGCACCCATCCGCCGATAAGGTTGTAATAGGGGAAAATAAGTACCGGAACGAGAGTGGCAAGAACGCCGACAAAGCTCCATTTTTTACTGATCTCACCGAACGCGACAAGCGGACCCTTGCCGGTTTTTCTTCCTATAACATTCTCCGCGATCATCAGCGAAAAGCCGAAGGTCAGAACGAGAATGATATAAACGATGAGGAAGGCGCTGCCGCCGTACTTTGCCGCAAGGTAGGGGAAGCGCCATATGTTTCCCAGACCGATCGCGGAGCTTGCCGCAGCCATAACGAAGCCGAAGCCTCCTGTGAATGTAGAACGTTTTTTCATATACCTGCTCCTTTACATAATACAGTCCGCCTGCTGCATTCCCGCTGATCCCGACAGCGGCGCTGTATTTTTATTTGATATTCGTTTTATTATACAATAAAAAAAGATTTCTGTCAACGTTTTGTGAAGAATTTCCGAAAAATACAATATTCAGTCTGATTTTTGTATCGTTTTTAACAAAAAAATATGGTAAAATATTAAAATACAAAGTACTTATACAGAAGGAGGACATTATATGAGACTGAAAAAAGTGATCAGCGCGGTCACCGCGGCGGCAATGCTAAGTACCGTGCCGTTTGCTGCGGTACAGGCGGCAGACGAAAAGACTGTGCTGTACTACGGCGCCGGTTCGGTGACGGTGATAGCGGACCCGACCGATTCGGGCAGAGAAAATGTATTTTCGATAGACGGCTATGAAACGGCAAGAGGAAATGACATACTAAAGGGCAACAACCCGTTTATCGAGCTTCCGGCAGAGTATCTTTATGACAATGCGGACGGAGAATATACGTTAAAAAATGATTTCAGCATA
>JBJEFT010000135.1:0-2277 GCA_051874315.1 Candidatus Ornithomonoglobus sp. | reverse complement strand
CTCCCTTCCCCCTTTTTGATACCGCCTTTGGCGGTCTAAAAAAGGGGGACAAGGAATTTGGGGGAGCGCCGCAAAGCTCCTTATGACGCACACCTTTTTGATAACCGCTAAAGCGTTTCTAAAAAAGGAGGGCAAGAAGGGATGTAAACAACACAAGCGCGGCAAATTGCCGCGCCTGTTATATTTAATATTATATATTATTTCATATCCTCCGCGTCAAACGCCTTTGAGATCGAATCTCCCGGCGCAACCATCGGATAAACATTTTCGTCCTTATCGATCCTCGCATCGATAACCGTCGGTCTGCCGCTGTTTAACGCCTTTCTAAACGCCTCGGCAAACTCTTCGGGAGTTGTTGCCATATACGCATCACAGCCGATAGCCTCGGCAAGCTTTACATAGTCAACCTGATCGTCTAAAACAGTATGTGAATATCTGCCCTCATAGAACAGCGTCTGCCACTGGCGGACCATACCGAGTACGCGGTTGTCCACAATGACCTCGATTATCGGGAGATTGTGTCTTACCGCCGTTGCAAGCTCGTTCATGTTCATTCGGAAGCCGCCGTCGCCCGCTACATTTACGACAATCTTATCCGGGAATGCAGCCTTAGCGCCGATTGATGCGCCCAGACCGTAGCCCATTGTTCCCAGACCTCCCGAGGAAAGATATGTTCTGGGGTTCTTGTAATAATAGAACTGTGCCGCCCACATCTGGTGCTGACCGACTTCTGTCGTGATTATCGCATCGCCCTTTGTCTGCTTATAGATCTCCGTAATAACACCGCCGCCTGAGAGGACGTCCGTTCTGTAACGGAGCGGGAAGCGCTCCATTTTAGCCGCAAGCTCCGCTCTCCATTCGCTGTGGCTGTATGTATCCTTAACTGCGGCATTAAGTCTCTTTAATACTTCCTTTGCGTCGCCTATGATATGCTCATCGACCGCGATGTTCTTATTTATTTCCTTCGGGTCTATATCAATATGTACGATCTTTGCGTTCTTTGCAAAAGCCTTCGCGTTGCCGTAAACTCTGTCTGAGAAACGAACACCGACTGCCAGAAGCAGGTCGCAGTCTGAAACACCGAAGTTTGATGTTTTTGTTCCGTGCATACCGAGCATTCCTGTATAATGCGGGTCGGTTCCGTCAAACGCGCCCTTGCCCATAAGCGAATCGCAAACAGGAGCGTCGATCTTATATACAAGCTCCTTAAGCTCCGCTGACGCGCCCGCCGCGGTAACACCGCCGCCGACAAAAACATACGGCTTTTCCGATTTTGAAATAAGCTCCGCCACTCTTGCGATTGCCTCATCATCTATTGTAGCTGTAACCGGAGCGACAGCCTCAGGGGTAACCGCTGTATATTCAGCCTTGTTTGCTGTTACATCCTTGGGAATGTCTATAAGCACAGGGCCCTTTCTGCCGCTCTGGGCAACCTTAAACGCCTCTCTTATTGTATCGGCAAGGTCGTTTACATCCATTACGATATAGCTCTTCTTTGTTATCGGCTTAACCACCTCCGAGATCGCAACCTCCTGGAAGCTGTCCTTGTTAAGCAGCGCCGTACCTACATTACAGGTTATGGCAACCATCGGGATCGAGTCGATATTTGCCGTTGCAATACCTGTAACGAGATTTGTTGAGCCCGGACCCGAGGTCGCAAAGCATACGCCGACTCTGCCCGTCGCTCTTGCATAGCCGTCCGCCGCATGTGACGCTCCCTGCTCATGTGATACGAGAATGTGACGGATCTCGTCAGAATGCTTGTACAGCTCATCATACACGTTCAGAATTGCGCCGCCGGGATAGCCGAAAATCGTGTCTACTCCCTGCTCCTTCATACATTCAATTACTATCTGCGCACCTGTCAACTGCATTTTAATTTAAAACTCCTTTACTCAATATATTAAATATTTCCGATGCCTGTAAAGGATTTGTTATCCTAATAAAATATGCCGTATGCTCCCGGTATGGCGCATACCTCAAATAATCTGTTTTTGAACCAATTATAAAAAACGGCACCCGCATAAATCTATTTTAATAGTATAATATGCGAACGCCGTTTTGTCAAGTCTTATTTATGAAATTTGTCGAAGTTGATATTTAGTCAATGCTTGCTTATCAATGTATTATACAACATTTGCAAAAACTCCGCGCGGGTTATTCTGTCGTTTGGTCTGAAGGTGTCTGTGTCGGCAGAGATTATGCCGTAACCCTTCAGTATCGCCGCCGCGCCGCAGTTCTCTGTCATGTCCGAATAGGGAGCCTTAAATATATCCG
>JBJEFT010000134.1:0-2286 GCA_051874315.1 Candidatus Ornithomonoglobus sp. | reverse complement strand
ATGGTTGCGCACCATAGGGTAGGCTTATAAACAATAATTTAGTTTTGATACAGCCACTGAGTTTCGTGTTTAAAATACAAACGGCGGTCTCAGCCCGCAAGCCGAAACAAGCTCATTGGCGCGCTTCAGCTGCTTAAAGCGGTATTCGCAAAGCGCGTGTGTGTCCGACCCCACACTCACGCCTATTCCGGCGCGGCGTATCGCCTCACGCTTGGACGCGTTTGTAAGAAAATCATAGTAGCAGTTGTAATTTCCGGAGGTATTAAGCTCCCAGAAAATCTTTTCGGTTTTGAGAACCTCTGTCATGTCTAAGCCGTAACGCTCGCTCATGGCGAAAATATCACAATGGGCAAGACCGACAGGACACTCAAAGCGATGCCGCCACTGCACGAACTCAAAGAAGTCCATCGCGCGATAATCGTCAAGGCTCTCAAATAGGACAAAGTCCAGCTCTCTTATGTCATAGGTGAAAAGATCGTCTGGGCGCGGACGGGTGCCTATTTCAAGTCCGGCAAGCACCTTGATATACCCGGCATACTTAGCCTTGCATTCAAGCAGCTTATGAACATATTCACGGATATGTACGCCGATTGAGAACTGATGGTCGGTAATGCCTATGACATCAACTCCGTGCTCGATCGCATTTTCGATAATTTCCTCCGGGGTATTCTTACCGTCATAGCTGAAGGTTGTATGATTATGAAGATCCATTATCATGCCCGTGCGCCTCCTTCCGTATGTTTTTTCACACTACTACTATTATATTATAGCATGGAGCAGCGAATTTTGCAATACCGTAAGGAAAACTTTCGGGGAAATTCACCAAATTTTCATACCACCGGGTCGGGAGTATTAAAAAAGGCTCCGAAGCTCAATGAGCCTCAGAGCCTTTTCAACATTGCTCTTAACAGGGGAATAATTATGATTTCATGGCTTTTGCCATTTCCTGAGCCTGTTTTTTAATTCTGTCCTCGTCGAACTGATCTATCTGATTCATAAGCGCGGAACGGAAACCTGCTGCATTTTTTATTCCTGAAAATTCATAATCATCTGAGGAAGAGGTTATTTTTATAGTTCCGTAGCCGAATATCTTCCCCCAGAAACCACTGTTGACAGTTACATTGTTAACTTTATTAAGCGGAGTGTCAAGCTCGGTCGTTTTTATCAGTCCGATTTTCCCGACAACTCTTTTGCTGGTAATTGTGATTTCGGTGGTTTTCATTTTAATTATGGCAGGAATTATTGTAAAGAACCCGACCCCCAGAAACATCAAAAGAACATGAGGTATAAGCATCGCACCGTGCAGCTTTCCCTCCATAACGATTTCCTCATCCCGCTTTAAGTTTTTTTGAATATAGCTCATCAGCCATGTCCTCCTTAGTATTATTTTAGTAGAAGTATATCATACTTTTTAATAAATGTCAATATCTAAAGATAGTTAAAATTATTAATGCCTAAAGTAATTTGATATTATTGTGGTCAAATGAGATAATAAAACAGGAAAAAGAATACAGGAACAGCTTATGTGAAAGGATTTAACGGTAAAATGGAAACAGTTGGTGTAAAATTAGGAAAAGAAATCCGAAAAATACGTAATTCTCTCGGGATGAGCCAGGAGGAGCTTGCCTTTAAGGCAGGAATAAGCGCGGCTCATCTGGGGCAGATTGAACGCGCCGCGAAAAATCCTACGGTTGATACCGTAGCCGGAATTGCAGATGCGCTCGGTGTTTCGTTGTCTGAATTATTCTCTTTTAACTTCGACCCGGACAAGCAAGAAAATCCTACGCTGTTATCCAGAATTATGAATAATGCGGCTTCAATGAGCGAAGAAAATCAAAAGGAGCTTTTACGAATGATGAGAATTTTCAGACGCGTTTCAAGAGGAGCATCAATTTGACGAAGGGACTGAAAACACAGCAGCCGCTGCCGGAGCAGCGGCTGTTGTTGTCCGTACTCAAAACAAATTCAATCATTCAAGGCTAACTTTAGTTACCTATATGTTGACGCAAAATACACAATTTTTTGCCCGAAAAATTGTAAAAACTGTTCCATTGCGAAAAATTATTCTGATTATGTGAAAAAAGCTTGTGAAATTGTTGTCAATGTGGTATTATTGCAATGTGATATTACATTATAACTGCACGACAGAAAATTTCCCCCGCCTATATAGGCGGCAGGTGAAATTTCACATTCGGTAGGAGTACAATCTCCCACCGAATGCGGGCTAACGTCCCTGTCGTTCGTTGAATGACGGGGCGATGCCCCTTATTGAATATTGCGGCGATA
>JBJEFT010000133.1:0-2295 GCA_051874315.1 Candidatus Ornithomonoglobus sp. | reverse complement strand
CTTTAACTGCTGGGCGGCGTATCTTGGAATGCCGGTAAAGCAGATAAATTCGGGAAACGTGTATGAGCCGGGAGATTTTGAGCCGGTAACCCTTACGATAAATGCGGGGGAAACCGTATGGCTTTCGCAGTACATTGACAATTACCGCGAAATACCGCTTTCGCGCTCGGTAAATATAATGACCGATTTTACGATTGACAGCGGAGTGTGCGATGTAAATGTGGCGGCTCTCCGCGCAACCGGAACGACGGGGGACAGAAGCAATTTCAACCCTGATGCGGCTTTCGGTTCATATATCCGTGATATGCAATATAAGGGCATATCGGACGGGTTAAACGAGGTAAGCGCCGATTTGTCATATACGATAAGCGATTCCGACACAGCGGGAAAGCTCCCGGTTACGGTTTACAATTATTATATGCCGGAGGGCAATACAATCACCGATTGGTACACGCATCTTAATCCGAGGGCGGATGAGTGGTCATACGATTTGTGCGCGGAATCGGATATGCTTGCGTTTGATTACTATGACCCGAATAAAAAGTATTTTTACGGTCAGTCTGTACCGGAGAACGAAAGGGATGATTATTATCATTTTGACATAAACCATGTTGACACATCGGTATATGATAAGGCATACGGCGTAAGTAAGAACAAATATATTCCGAACCGTGAAATGAATGACACAGATACACAGGAATATGCCTGCAATCTGGCAAACTACGGCGTTATATATAACTACAATGTCGAGATAACAAACACCGGGAACAAAAAACGCTATCTTGTATATAAGCTTGCGACCGCGTCAAATAATCTTGTATATGTTAAGGACAGCGAGGGGAACGTAATAAACGATTATGTGCTTAGCAAGGGAACAAGCGCCATACGCCTCTCGGACGATATGACTTGTCTGCCTATACCGGCTCAGTCTACCTCGAAATATACGATATGCGTAATTCTTACTCCTAACTATCCCGGCGGAATGCAGAACGCTTTGTATCTTGCGGACTATCCGTCACTGATAGAGACTTATGAAACGGAGCGGGGCGGAATAGAAAAGGACAGATACTTTGACGGCAGGGAATATTACCGTTGGAACGGCGGCACGCTCAGTCTGAGCAATGACCGGGAGGAATGGAGAACGGTACAGCTGCCGCAGTCTGTTATGAGCGGCATTGCCGGAAACCTTAACGAATATGAGCTTAAATGGACGGGAAGCGGCTATGCGCTCAGACCTTCCTTATATGATGCGGGCTGGTATGAGGATATAAAGTATACCTACCGTGATATGTATCTTCTTGATGAGAATTTTAATCTTGTAAGAAAGCAGACCTTCGGCTCATATCCTCAGGGCTTCACCTGCGCCAACGGAGTATACTATGTAAAAATGGCAAATTCTGTATTTCGTTCAACAACAGAGTTCCAATGGTGGGATATGACACAGCTTGATCTGCCCTGCTGGAATTACGGTCAGTTTTCCGCGCTGACTCAGGACGGCAAAATCTATCTGTCAACGGACGGTATAAATTTTGATGAGGTGGAGTATAAGGGCTTCAGACCCGAATATGTCGATTCATATGGGGAGTGGTATTACTGCGCCGACGGCAGAACTCTTTACCTTTCAAAGGATGCCCTTAACTGGAAGTATGTCATGTTCAACAATAAGGTAAAAACCTTTGAAATTAAGGATAATACGGTAATTGCCAATGGTGAGGAGGCGAGGGAGCTGCCGGAGCTTTGCGATACTGCGGCGTTAAAGTACAACGGCAGGTATGTAGCATTAGAGACGCCGGGACTTCTTATTGATAATTCACCGTATATGCCCGTAAGAGCCATTTCTGAGCTTATGGGATATTCCGTGGAATGGAACGCGGAGGACGGGAGCGTTATTGTTTCAGATGATAATGCGGAGCTTGTTATAAGCAATATCAGACTTATAAACGACATCGCCTATGCGCCGATTAAGGAATTTACGGAGCTTGACGGGGTGAACTGTGAGGTGCAGGGCGCAGCAGTGGTAATGGAGAAAACTTAGTGAAAAAATCCTGACAACGACATCTATTATATGTTAGGATTTATGTATGAATATGAGAAAAAGCGGGAGCAGGCGTTTAAGCTTGCGGACATGGGCGAATTTGAGCTTACATCAGCGATGTACTACAATGACCAGCCGCCGGAGATAATGTATTACGAGGCAATGGCAATAAAAGAGCTCGGAAATGCCGCGGAGGCTTAAAAAATAGGAGCATAAACGATGGATCATAAATTCAAAGCTTATCACAAATCGGAGATATT
>JBJEFT010000132.1:0-2296 GCA_051874315.1 Candidatus Ornithomonoglobus sp. | reverse complement strand
CCTCGGCGCTGAGGTCGCACACAAAAGCCTTGCCCTTTTTAATAAGCGTTATTGCAGCCTCATGGATAGCGTCAAAATAGTCTGACGCATAAAGCACCTTGTTCCACTTAAAGCCGAGCCACTTTATATCCTCCATGATTGAGTCAACGTACTCCGTATCCTCCTTAGTCGGATTAGTATCGTCAAAACGGAGATTGCACTCACCGTTATACTTTTCCGCCATACCGAAATCTATGCAGATCGCCTTTGCGTGACCTACATGAAGATAGCCGTTCGGCTCCGGCGGGAAACGCGTCTGGACATGGTCATAATGTCCTTCCTTTAAATCCTTTTCTATTGCATCTTCTATAAAGTTTTTCGGTGTATATGTTTCTTCCATAAATCTTTTCTCCATTACTTGATTGAATTTATTGCGGCTGTTATTCTCTCTTTAACCTTTTCCGCTCCCAGCGTCTGCATAATCGCATAAAGATCGGGTGTGTTAAGCCTTCCTGTTACAGCCACGCGGATAACTCCGGAAACATCGCCCACATGACCCTTAAAGCCCTCCGGGTTCTGCTTATACTCCTTCGGTGTTCCCGCATAGCCAAGCTCAACTGCCAGCGCCTTTACCTGCGGGAACCAGTCCTCCGCCGCGCCGTCCGGGTCATATATTTCAAGATACCTTTCAAGTATCGCAAGCTTATCTTCATCAGAAATATTTTCAGCCCAGCCAAGCCGACCGTCAAACAACTCGTCATAGAAATATGCTATATAATCCTTGACTTCTCCCCACTTGCCTATATCCTTTCTCGGATTCTTGTTGCCGCGTTCGATTGAAAATATCCTCTTGGCATATTCAGAATAAGTTGTTATAAGCCTGTGAAGCTGCTCATCATTAGTCTTTGACCATTCCTCAACGGCATTGTAAACCGTTTCGGTGTCAAGCGTTGATATATATGTCTTTGAAATATCATGCAGCTTTACCATATCGAACAAAGCGCCCGCCTTGCTCATCTTGTTAAGCGCAAAGGCAAAATCATCAATAGTGCCTGTCTTGTTCGCGCGCTTCCAGTCCTCATAGTTTGAGTTTGCGATCGTCATGAGGTACTCGTTAACCGCGCCCGCCGGATAACCCGCCTCGGCATAGAAGCTTACGGCAGCCTCGGGGTCCTTGCGCTTTGAAAGCTTTCTCTTGCCGCCTGTTTCCGTATCCTCCTTCATGATCGGAGCAATGTGAGCATACTTGGGAGCCTTAAAGCCCAGCACATAGAAGAGCTGCAAGTGAATCGGAACCGAAGAAAGCCACTCGTCGCCCCTTGTTACATGTGTTGTTCTCATGAGGTGATCGTCAACCGCGTGAGCAAAATGATAGGTCGGAGTTCCGTCTTTCTTCAGAAGAACAATATCCAGAATATTCTCCTGTATCTCTATTTTTCCCTTGACCTCATCCTTAAACTTTATTCTTCCATCCTGCCTGCCGGGTGACTTAAGGCGGACTACATACTCCTCGCCGTTCTTAATTCTCTTTTCGGCTTCTTCCACAGTAATATCACGGTACTTCGCATACCTGCCGTAAATACCCGGAAGAGCCTTTTCCTCCTCCTGCTGCTTTCTGACCTCTGCGATCTCATCCTCAGTCATAAAGCACGGATATGCAAGACCCTTTTCCACAAGATCCTTTACATATGCCTGATATATATGTGTTCTCTTGCTCTGTGTATACGGACCGTAAGCGCCGCTTTCCTCAGTCTCGCCCATAGCGCCCTCATCGGGTGTTATACCGAAATTCTTTAAACCGTTTACCATACCGATAACGCCGTTTTCAACCTCGCGCTTCTTATCGGTATCCTCTATTCTAAGATAAAATACTCCGTCCTTTCCGGCAGTCTTTGCCGCGATAAATGCCGCGAACAGGCTTCCGAAATGCAAAAATCCCGTTGGTGACGGCGCAAATCTCGTAACCTTTGCACCCTCGGGAAGATTACGCGGCGGATACATTGCCTCATAATCCGCCGGAGTTTTGTCTATCGACGGGAACAATAACTGTGACATCGCTTTTAAATCCATGTTGTTAAACCCTTCCTGTAAAATATAATTTCACTTTATCTATTTTATTATAACGCATTTGGATAAAAATATCAAGTGCAAATACCAAAAGAAAAGTCAATAATTGAAGATTTTTTGTTACAGTTCAGGTATCAGCACGGGAGTTTGGCACTTCTGAAATTCCCCGACAGTCTAAATATACGATAACGATGCGATTGCAGCAAATTATTTTTTAATTTTACGTTTTGCGAGATCGCTTTTTATGCCA
>JBJEFT010000131.1:0-2298 GCA_051874315.1 Candidatus Ornithomonoglobus sp. | reverse complement strand
GACGAGATCCGCGCTCTTAAAAAGGAAATTGAGGACGGAGGACTGGAGCTTTCGGGTATTGAGAGTGTAAATATCCACGACGCTATTAAAATCGGAACTCCGGACAGGGATATGTATATTGAGAACTACATAAAAACCCTCGAAAACCTCGGCGAGGAGGGCATAAATCTTGTATGCTACAATTTTATGCCGATTTTTGACTGGACGAGAACAGACCTCGCAAAGCCGCGTCCGGACGGCTCAACGGTGCTTGCGTATGACCAGAATATAGTGGATAAGATAGACCCGAACAATTTTGCGGCATATATGGACGAAAATTCAAACGGCTTTGTAATGCCGGGCTGGGAGCTGGAAAGACTTGCAAGGCTGAGAGAGCTTTTTGAGGCTTACAGGGATGTTGACGCGGAAAAATTGTTCAATAATCTTGTATATTTCCTGAAAGCTATCATGCCTACCTGTGATAAATACGGAATTAAAATGGCAATTCACCCCGACGATCCGGCATGGAGTGTGTTCGGACTTTCAAGAATTATCACAAACAAGGAAAATCTTTTAAGAATGCTTGATGCTGTACCAAGCGTAAACAACGGCGTAACCTTCTGTATGGGTTCCCTTGGCTCAAATCCGGATAACGACCTTGTTGACCTTGTGCACGCGTTAAAGGGCAGAATACATTTTGCCCATATCAGAAACCTTAAGCACACAGCGCCGGGCAAATTCGAGGAGGCGTGTCATTTGAGCGCGGACGGCTCCTTTGACCTCGCGGCGGTTGTGAGAGCTTTGTATGAGGACGGCTTTGACGGCGTTATCCGCCCCGACCACGGCAGAATGCTCTGGGGAGAAAAGGCAATGCCCGGCTATGGTCTCTATGACAGAGCTCTTGGCGCGGCATATATATGCGGACTGTGGGAAATGGTTTCAAAGGAGAGGTAAAAATTCTCTTGACATGAATTGTAATCAATGTTATAATACAAGCGAGCAGAGGAGGTAAACATAATGCCAGAAATATCAGTGTTTTTTGGAATAAGAATCACTATGTATTATGATGATCATAATCCACCGCATTTTCATGCGGAATATGATGGTTATAAAGCATTAATCGATATAAATAATGCCAGAGTAAACAGGGGCGCATTACCGTCAAAGCAATTAAAGATAGTATTGGCATAGTGCGAAATTCATAAAGAAGAATTAATGCAGAACTGGTTATTGGCAAAAGAGGATAAGCCTCTTAATAAAATACCGCCGCTTATGTGAGGAGGAATTAATTATGAAGGAGTATTTTCCGATTGTAGTACAGGTAGTTCCTCAGCCTGATCACACGATATATGTGTATTTTGATGATGGAAAAATTGTGCTTTATGATTTAAAACAAAAGCTTTCTAAGCCATTGTATGCTCCATTGTCTGATTTAGAAAAATTTTATGGTGCATGTACAATACTCAATGATACTCTCGCGTTTGATTTGACAGGTGACAGAAATCCGATGAATTGCATTGATATAGATGCGTTTACTTTACATGAGCTCCCTCATGCGAAAGAACAAATTGCCTAAAATTTGTATAGCAAAAAAAGCAATCGTTCCAGTGCGGTTGCTTTTTTTGCTATCCCACAATATCGTCAATTATAAGTCGAACATGAGAAATCTGTCTACATAAGGTCGCGGCTGATTTACGGTTTTATCGCAAATCAGCCGAAAACACATTATCAACCTCTCACAATTTGCCCGCAGGCTATCATTTCGCCGGCGTTCCCCGACGGCTGGGTTGTGAAGTCGTCGACTCCGAGATGTA
Source organism: Candidatus Ornithomonoglobus sp. (assembly GCA_051874315.1). Lineage (GTDB taxonomy): Bacteria > Bacillota > Clostridia > UBA1381 > UBA1381 > Ornithomonoglobus. The sequence goes on along the minus strand of JBJEFT010000131.1, from coordinate 505 downwards.
TAATTACCGTTCTGCCGATAATGTCCCTTACGCTGAAGCGGTTGGTAAATACCGACATATAGGCATAGCCGTTATTGGCAAAAAGCGGCGGAAGATCGCCGGCATGGTATGGATGCTGTGTGCTGCGCGGATTGAAATGCCCGTCAGCATCGGCAAATTCATTCTGGCTGTTGCCTGTGCAGGTCTTTCCTGCATGGATATGGAACGCGAATATTCCCATACCGTCCGTTTTATCGGGCATTCCGCTGACCCTTGCGGTCACGAGCACGCCGTCCCGAAGCTGCTTAAATACTACCCATCCCCGGATTTTCGGGTATTTGCTGCCGCCGCGGATATCGGCATACGCGGCATTCACTCTGTTTTGATTATCTGACATATCTACAACACCTCCTGATTATAATATGACAAAAGGGCATAAAAAGTCATTGTGCAAAACATAGAAGTTCAAAAAATAAATTTTTAATATAAAATATGTTAAACAGTCCGGAATGTTCTTGACATGAAT
>JBJEFT010000130.1:0-9029 GCA_051874315.1 Candidatus Ornithomonoglobus sp. | reverse complement strand
AGAATGTGGGTATGTGTATAGGTCTGACGCCCGTAACGGGAATACCGCTTCCGTTTATAAGCTACGGAGGAACCTCACTGGTTACAAATATGATTGCGATAGGGCTTGTTCTCAGCGTCACATATCATAATAAACCGCGCACCCGGGTGGACGTTTATTGACCCTTAAAACACTGATTTTTGAACAAAAAAATGTTCTTAATCACTTTCAAAACTGTACAATTTATGTTATAATATCACTATATGGATATAGGCGCATATGCGCGTGATATATTATTTTAAGGATATAGGGAGCAGAAAGGAGTGCTTTAACAATGAAAAGTGCTAAGAAGAACCTGAAGAGATTAGGTGTAGTCTCATTGGTCCTCGCTCAGATTGCTGCAACAGGGTTTGTTATGCCCACAACAGCAGGCGCGTTTGCTGCTGCGGCAATAACGAGAAATATGGAGAACCTTGACAGAGGTGTTGTTGCTGTCAAGACTGATGACGGCGTATTCCTGTCATGGAGAAGACTCGGTACAGAGTCGGCAGACACCAATTTTGAGGTTTATAGGAATAAGGAAAAGATTACAGAGGGCGCAATCACAAACTATGTTGATAAGAGCGGTACAATAAACGACTACTATACGGTTGTGTGCAACGGTACAATGTCAAAATCGGTTGCGGTTCTCGATGACAACTATATTGAAATTCCGCTTCAGAACACACCTGACTATGAGGGTGATTATGTAACAAGCAGAGCGGGTATTACCTATGGCTTCTATCTGCCGGGCGACGGTACATACGGAGACCTTGACGGCGACGGTGAATATGAAATTGTGTTCCTGTGGAATCCGTCGGATGCAAAGGATTCATCTATAGTCGGAAGAACAGGCAAGGTTTATATGGACGCGTATAAGCTTGACGGTACGTTTATGTGGCGTGTAGATCTGGGCTGGAACATCAGAGCGGGCGCACATGATACACAGCTCTGTGTTGCGGACTTTAACGGCGACGGATGCGCCGAGGTCATGATAAGAACAGCGGACGGCTCAATGGACTCTCAGGGAAATATCATAGGAGATCCTGCTCAGGCAGGCGCATATGAGGATTCATGGGCATATCTGAATGCCGGTAAAGCTTTGCAGTCACCGCTCTATGTAACAGCATTTGACGGTAAGACAGGTGTTGCGATTGACAGTACAGAATATTATCCGAATAACATTGCCGGTTCAACAGAAGTATCACTTTCATTCGGCGATGATTTCGGTAACCGTTCAGAGCGTTATGACGCGACAATAGCATGGTTAGACGGAAAGAAGCCTTCGGCTGTATTCGGCAGAGGTTATTACTTCGGTAAGAACGGCAGACAGCGTCAGGCTGCTGCAGCTTATACATTAGAGGGCAATAAGCTCGTATGCCAGTGGAAGTTTGATACAGAGCCGGGTTCAGAAGGCTATAAGTCAGGCTATGAAAATTATGTCGGTCAGGGTAACCATCAGCTTGAAGCGGCAGATGTTGACGGTGACGGCAAGGACGAGGTTTCAACAGGAGCGCTCTGGTATGATGATGACGGAACAATCTTGTGGTCATCACAGCTTGAGCACGGTGACGTTATACATGTAGGTGATTTCGATCCGACAAACCCGGGTCTTGAAACAATGACCGCGAAAGAGGACTATACTCCGGGCGGCGAGCACTACCAGTATTCAAATCCGGTTCTTTCATCAATGGGTATCGCAGACGCGCTTGGCGCCGATACATCAAAGGGTGAGCAGATATGGGGTATTGTATTACAGGATGCCAAGACAGGTAAGTTCCTTCAGGTTCACAACGGTACAAAGGACACAGGCCGCGGTATGATAGGCAATATCGGATACGGTGACAGCTACTATGTAATGTGGGGCGCTTCAAGCACAGGCTATCACGACAATCTCGGAAATGACCTCGGTGATCTCGGTCTTTCAATGAACGGACGTATCTATTGGGACGGAGACCTCCAAGATGAGCTTCAGGACCATATGGGTGAAGGTCGGGAAATAACCATCCAGAAGTGGAATGATACTGCAAAGAAGAGTGAAAATATATTTGTTCCCGAGGGAACACATTCAATCAACTCAACAAAGGGTAACACAAACGGTCAGGGCGATTTGATCGGTGACTGGCGTGAGGAATTTGTTTCATACGTTACAACAGGCGAGGAGTCAAAGACCGAGACGATCACACTCAAGGGTTCATTCGACAAGGACATTGAGGCAGAGGTTACAAAGACAAAGTATACATATGCTTTAAGAGTATACACAACCACAATACCGACAGATTATAATTTCTATACATTGGCGCATGACGATGTATACAGAAACTCATCAGGCGCATATAACAACTGTTATAACCAGCCGCCGCATATCAGCTGGTACATGAACGATAAGATCGCAAACTCACCGTACACGACTCAGCCGGATGCAAACATCAAGCTTGTAGCCAATAACTATAAGGCACCAGCTTTTGATGCTTCAAAGCTTCCTGAGCAGGGCTCGGGCAGAACAGACACTTCATCAGTCGGTGCAGGTGAGGCTGACGCAAATGAAGTCGGAGGCGCAGTATCGGCAGGTCAGGCAGCAGGCGGTCTCGGATATTTCATAGATTGTATTGATCACTGGTCAAGACCGAATATTGATTCACTTTATGAAAAGGGAATTGTAAACGGTATGTCAGACACAATCTTTGAGCCGAACGGCACAGTAACAAAGGGTCAGTTCATTAAGATGGTTGATTTGGCGCTCGGACTCGATGTAGGTTCGGTACCTGAGGGTGCTAACTGGGCTGATCCGTACTACGCAGCAGCAGTTAAGAACGGTGTAATCCCGCAGGGTCTTGATCTTAAGGCTACTCAGCTTAATGAAATAATAGACCGTGAGGAAATGGCGGCTATCGTATGCGGAGCTGCGAAGATAAAGGGTAAGACAGTTGATTCAACAGCGGTCAGCTTCACAGACGCTTCAAATATCTCAGGCGTTCTTGCGGACTATGTATACGGCGCGGCAAACCTGGGTATAATTGAAGGATACGACAATCTTTCGTTTGTACCAAAGGGTTCAGCAACCCGTGCGGAGGCATGCGCTATGATTGCAAGGCTCATTGCGGTTATATAATTTGACTGAATAATAATCAAGGGCAGAAATCATACGGTTTCTGCCCTTTTTGAGGCTAAATTTCAATTTTTACTTGACAACGGGTGAAAAATGTGCTAATATAGTGATATTGTGAATGCCGGTGTGGTGGAATTGGCAGACGCGCTGGACTCAAAATCCAGTGGAGTAAAATCCGTACCGGTTCGACCCCGGTCACCGGCACCAAACAGAAAATGGCTCAGAACCTTGTGTTTTGAGCTTTTTTTATTAAAATTTTATGGACAATAAAGCTTTAATGTGATATACTATAGGAAACGGTTTTTTTGGAGGAATAAGATGGACACTTTGATCCGCGGAAACAGTATGGACGGAACGATACGTGTTTTCGTAACAATAACTACAGATCTTGTAAATGAAGCGCATAGAATACATGACACATCGGCGACCGCATCGGCGGCATTGGGCAGACTTCTCACGGGAGCGGCAATTATAGGCGCGCAGCTCAAAAGCGAGGATGATTCAACAACCTTACAGATAAAGGGCGACGGTCCGTTGGGACTTCTTGTGGCGGTAACGGACAGCAGATCCCATGTTCGCGGCTATGTCGGAAATCCCCATGCGGATCTGCCGGAAAACGCAAAGGGTAAGCTTGATGTAGGCGGCGCGGTAGGACGCGGCTTCTTGAGCGTTATCCGCGATCTGGGACTTAAGGAGCCGTATATAGGACAGACTCCTCTGGTAAGCGGTGAGATCGCGGAGGATCTGACCTACTACTTCGCGACAAGCGAGCAGGTGCCGACCGCGATAGCACTCGGCGTTCTTGTGGATACGGACCTTTCAATCAAGGCGGCGGGCGGTTATATGATACAGCTTATGCCGGAGGCAACGGAGGCGACCGCGGACAGGCTTACAGAGATAGTGGAAAACGCAATGCCAATAACCGATATGATAGCAAACGGCATGAGCGCTCAGGATATTGCGTTTACAATTACCGAAGGCTTTGATATGCTTCTTGAAAACAAGGAAGTAATTCCGGAGTATGAGTGCAAGTGCTCCCGTGACAGGATGGAGAGGGCATTGATCTCGATAGGCAAGAAGGAAATCCGTGAAATTATCGAGGAACAGGGAGAGGCTGAAATGTGCTGCCAGTTCTGCGATAAAAAATATAAATTTAACAGGACAGAGCTTGAAGAAATTCTTGCGCAGGCGAAAGGAGAATAAAATGGGTAAAAAAGTAAAGGCATACGTCGTATTGCCATGCTACAATGAGGAGGAGGTCCTGCATGAGACCTGCCGTCAGCTTCTCGGAGTTTTTGATGAGATGAAGGCGGACAAGCTGATTTCCGATGAAAGCAGAATTGTGTTTGTCGATGACGGAAGCAAGGACAGAACATGGGAGATAATTTCGGAGCTGCAAAGCAAGCACGTTGAGGTGATTGGAATAAAAATGGCGCACAATGTCGGGCATCAGAATGTTCTCTACGGAGGACTTATGACGATCAGGAATGAATGCGACTGCGCAATTTCAATTGACGCGGATCTGCAGGATGATATTCATGTTATTCCCGATATGATAAGGAAGTTCCGCGATGAGGGCTGCGAGGTCGTTTACGGAGTCCGCAATAAAAGAGAAACAGATACATTTTTCAAGCGAACAACGGCGCTTGGCTTCTATAAGCTTATGAAGACTATGGGAGTTAATATGGTATATAACCATGCAGATTACAGACTTATGGGAAAAAGGGCGCTGGCAGGCTTGTCTGAATTTGAGGAAAGAAATCTGTTTTTGCGCGGTATGGTTCCGCTTATCGGCTATAAATCGGACTGTGTGTATTATGACAGGCATGAGCGTTTTGCGGGAGAATCAAAGTATCCGCTGAAAAAAATGCTTGCGTTTGCCTTTGACGGCATAACCTCGTTCAGCATCAATCCTATACGGCTTATTTCATCGGTTGGCGCGGTCTCATGCGTATTCGCGCTTATCATGCTGATATATGCGATAGTTGAGAAAATTCTCGGCAACACAAATGCCGGCTGGGCATCGCTTATGTGCTCGATCTGGTTTATAGGCGGCTTGCAGCTTCTCGGGACCGGTCTTATAGGCGAGTATATCGGTAAGATGTATAAGGAGGTCAAGCGCAGACCGAGATACATCGTTGAGAAAATAATAGGTGAAAGATAATGGAGCTTTTAAGTATAGTAGTGCCATGTTATAATGAAGAAAAAGCATTGCCGTATTTTTATAAAACTGCGACAGAGGTGTCACAGCGTTTAGGCGGCAAATACGGGCTTGATTTTGAGTTTGTTTTCGTTGATGACGGGTCAAAGGATAACACAATAGGCTATATAAAGCAGCTTGCAGAAAAAGATGAAAGAGTAAGATATATTTCTTTTTCAAGAAATTTCGGAAAGGAGGCTGCGCTGCTGGCAGGATTGGAGCATTCAAAGGGCAGCCTTGTGGCAGTGATGGACGCGGATTTGCAGGACCCGCCGGAGCTTCTGGAGGAAATGTATATCGCAATAAGTGAGGAGGGCTATGACTGCGCCGCGGCAAGACGCACAACGCGTAAGGGTGAGCCGCCGATACGTTCATTTTTTGCAAGGATGTTCTATAAGCTGATAAACAAAATATCAAATGCGGAAATAACCGACGGAGCACGCGACTACAGACTGATGAAGCGGTGCGTGGTTGACGCGATATTATCCATGAAGGAATATAACAGATTTTCCAAGGGCATTTTCGGCTGGGTGGGATTTAAAACAAAGTGGATCAGGTATGAAAATGTTGAAAGAGTCGCGGGCGATACAAAGTGGTCGTTTTGGAAGCTGCTTTTGTATTCGATTGACGGCATAGTCGCATTTTCAACAGTACCGTTATCCTTAGCAGCGCTGTTAGGTATTCTTTTCTGCGTAGTCGCGTTCATAATGATCCTTGTTATTATCGCAAAGACCCTTATCTGGGGCGATCCGGTTGCGGGTTATCCGTCTACTGTGTGTATCATATTCCTTGTTTCGGGAGTTCAGATGTTTTCAATCGGTATTCTCGGACAGTATATGTCAAAAACATATATGGAAACAAAGGACAGACCCAAGTATATAATAAGGGAGGAGAAATAAATGAAAAGCATTCAGAAGGAAAAGAAGGATTATTCCGATATAATAATATTGTGTATCGGCGCGCTTGCAGTTCTTGCTTTTATGTGGACGTTTACGGGGAAATGGCCGTGGACAAATAATCCCTATAATTCGTATATGCTTCAGACAAGGTCGTGGCTTGAGGGCAGACTGGATCTCGGGCAGAATTACCCATATCTTGAGCTTGCGATTTTTAACGATAAATATTTTGTAAGCTTCCCGCCGTTCCCGTCATATGTTATGCTCCCGTTCGCTTTGCTGCGCTGGTATAATTGCGATGGCATAATAACAACAGCATTTTCAATTGCGGCTGTCGTATACGCTTATAAGCTTCTGGAGCATTTTGAAATTAAAAAAGGGCGCGCAATGTTCTTTGCGCTGTTCCTTACTGTCGGTTCAAACTGGCTGTTTACCGCGCAGACCGCATGGGTGTGGTTTATTGCTCAGAACATGGCATTCACCCTGTCGCTCATGGCGTTATATTATGCGGTTAAGGGGAAAACGGGACTTTCACTGGCATTCTGGGCATGCGCGGTAGGCTGCCGTCCCTTGCAGTTTTTATATCTTCCCGTCATACTGTATATAGTTTATAACCAGTGCAGGCAGGAAAGCTTTAAGGCTACCATATTATACATTGTAAAGAATAAGTGGACCGGCGCGATCCCTATGGCGGTTATAGCCTTGTCATATATGCTTTTGAATTTTGCAAGATTCGGAAATCCGCTGGAATTCGGACATAATTATCTGCCGGAATTTATGAGAGTATCTACGGGTCAGTTTAACGCGTCATACATAAAGGAAAATCTCCCTAAGCTGCTCAGACTTCCGAAAATTACATTTAAGGGCGCGTGGGAGTATCAGAGCGCGGACGGAACCTGTATGCTTCTGATAAGTCCGATTTTTATTTCTTATATAGTGTATCTTGTGAGATCATTAATAAAAAAAGAAAATCCCGATATTAAGCTGAGCATTATTATTTTAGCGGTGGCTCTTTTAGAGCTTATATTGACAACGGCGCATAAGACGATGGGAGGCTCGCATTTCGGCAACAGATATACAAATGATGTGCTGCCTGTTATTTTCCTCGGTCTTATAATGCTGATTAAGCAAAAGGGCAGATGGGAAAGGCTGAACCATATACTGTTTTTCATCGGAATAACCGTCAATATAATCGGAGCGGTAACGTATTTCACTGCCTGATACGAGGAGGATTTTTATGGGTGACTTTATAGGACATATCGGCGGCTTTCTCATGCTTGCGGCTGTTATCATGCTTGCGGGCATTTTTACAGCCGAGGCCGGAATTGTCAAGGATAAGAGCGTATTAAAGGAAAACGGAAAAATTGCCGTGTTCGTCACGGTGATCGGAATGCTGTATTACTTTTTTATGGCATATCTGAAAAACGTTATATCGGGTCAGATCAATATATTTGATTTCGGAAGTATATTTACCTTTGCGGGAATCGATAAGCTTATAGGTCTTTATGAAAATTTCAATATTAAGGATTCCATGGCGGGAATGTCAATGCCGCTGTTTCCCGCATTGGTGCATCTGATAGGAAAGGTGATTTTTGAACAATACTGCGGGACGGCAGTATGGCTTAATTTCCTGTCTGTGGCGGCGGGAATGTGCTGCCTGTACCGTATGTCATGCGATTTCTTCGGCAAAAGGACAGCGCAGCAGACGGTATTTTACATATTGCTTATACCTTATGCCTTCCTGCTGTTTTCGCCGGGAAGCTGGGGCGCCGCGATCGGCCTGGTTTTTGCTTCCGCGTATGCGCTTTACAGAAAGAACAATATTTTATATATTATTCTCGGACTTCTTGCGGTCTGCATGAATAAGCTTGGGTTATTGTTTATTGTTCCCCTTGTTCTTAGCATAATGGATTTCGGAAAAACATTAAAAAAGGCGGCAGAGAATAATATGTTTGCGAAAAAGCCTTATTTAAGCAGAATTTTACTTTATCTTTTGTTTATGCTGGATGCTTTTCTGATGTTTATGATGATAGGAGGTAAATAAGCTGTGGACAGATTAAAAGTAAATGATGAGAAAAAAACGCTTGCCGGTATATTTATTGCGGCGGTTCTGAGCAGACTGCTTATTCTCGCTGTATCGGTCATGGCTCTGAGGCTTAGCGGAAACAGTAAGAGCCTTTATGAGATTTTTTCAACGCCGGGTGATGTTCCGCACTATCTTTATTTAGCGGAGCACTGGTATCAATCCGCCGGGGAAAAGGCAAACCTTATCGTATTTTTCCCTCTTATGCCGATGCTGATTGCGGTATTTCGTGTAATATTGCGAAGCTATCTTATATCGGGGCTGGTGATTTCATATCTTTCCTTCGGCATTGCCTCCTGTTATTTTTATAAGCTGCTGAGAATTGACTATGATGAAGAACGCAGCTATGACGGGTTACTGGCAATGTTTATGGCGGTATTCGGCGTGTTTTTCTTAAGCGCCCACACTGAAAGCCTGTTCATAATGCTGGTTGCGATGGTTTTGTACTATATGCGGAAAAAGAACTGGATACTCAGCGGAGCGATAGGCTTCTTCGCGGCGCTTACAAAGACGCAGGGTATGCTGCTGTTTATTCCTGTTGTATATTGCATAGTGGTAGATACGATCAGAAACAGGAGTTTTGACAAAAAAGCGCTGTCAGCGCTGCTTATACTGCTCGGATATTTCGGATATCTGCTTATAAATAAAATTTACGGAGGAAGCTTTTTCAAATTTGTCGAATATCAGGCGGCAGCGCCGTGGTATAATTCATCCACATGGAGA
>JBJEFT010000129.1:6819-9032 GCA_051874315.1 Candidatus Ornithomonoglobus sp. | reverse complement strand
TAATTGCCTTTGTACCCTGCTGTACGAACGGTATAACAGACTCCGTAACCTCGATCTCAGCCATGAGCGCGTTTGTATTCTTTATTGTAAACAGCGCCGCTCCGGGTGTCGCCATCTGACCGATCTCCGCTGTCTTTGACGATACATAGCCCGAGGACATTGCGCAGAGCTTTGTATTGTCCATATTCTCCTTTGCGGTTGCCAGCGCGGTTTTCGCGCTCTCAAGCTGCGCGTTTGCTGTTGAAACGCTGCTCTCGTTTGACACCTCCGTAAGTCCTATATTCTCCTTTGCAGTTGCCAAGGCGTCCGCAGCGTTATTAAGGGCGTTTCTTGCCGCATCATAGGACGCGCTCAGATTAAGTCTTGTTGTGCTCAGATTTTCCTGCGCTTTCACCATCGCAGAATATGCCGCTTCATACGATGCCTGCTTCTGCGATTCCAGAGCTGTGAGGCTTGCGCGGAGATTTTCCACAGTTGTGGCCGCCGTATCATAGTCATTCTTTGAAACCGCGCCTATATCATAAAGCGCCTTGGTGTTCTCCAGAGAATCCTCCGCGGTCTGGAGATTATTTCTCGCCGATACAAGCGAGGTATCGTTATCGTAAAGCTCTTTTTCACGGTTATAGGCAGAAACAGCGTCATTATAGGTCTGCTCCGCAAGCTTTAAGGTCGAGCCCGACTCATAAAGCTCCTTTTCACGATTATAGTTTTCAAGCGCCTGATTATACGCAAGCTGCGCCGAATTAAGCGCGTTTTTCGCTGAGGTCGATGCCTGCCTCGTTGACGAGTTCACTACCGAATTATAGCCTGCAAGAGCGCTGTTGTAGCCTGCAAGGGCAGTTTCATAAGCGCTTTTGACATCCGTATCGTCAAGCTCGGCAAGAACGTCTCCCGCCTTGACATAGTCGCCCTCGTTTACGTTTACCTTTACGATCCGCGCGCTTATCTTTGAAACGGTGCTTGTGCTTTCAGCCGTTTTCAATTCGCCTGTATATGATACGGAATCCTCGATATATTCTGTTCCCGCCTCATAAACCATTACATTTGTCGCCGTTGCTGCCGCCTGCTCTGTCGGCTGATCCTTCTTTTTGCAGCCTGCCGCGGTGATCAGCAGACATACAGCAGCCACCGCCGCGGTGAGTTGTTTTTTTGTCATAATAAAGGAGCCTCCTGTGTAATAGTGTTCTCGCAATCATACTGCAGCTTATACTGCACTGTGGCAAGGTATGCCGAAAGCTCCGCCGATGAAAGCTGATTTTTCATTGATTCGAGCGACTGCTCCGCCGTCAGATAATCATCCGAGGTTATAAGTCCGAGATCATAGCTGCGCCTTGCCGCCTCTACGTTCTTTTCTGTAAGCTCCAAAGCCTTATCACTGTATTCCAGAGACTCATATACATCTACCATCGTATTATACGCGCTGTATATATTTATTCTCAGCTGCTCAACCGTGTTGTAATAGTCAAGCTCAGCCTGCGCGTATTCCGCCTTTGCGCTCTTAGCTCCAACCGTTCCCGATGTATAATGCAGAACGCTCCTGTCGCACTTGAATTTTGCAAGCTCCAGAGCTTCCTCCGCGTTTACTCTTGCGATCGAATTTTCTGATTTTTTAAGCGCTTCCTCGGGAGTTGTGGTATCCATAGGCTGTCTTTCAAAGCTTCCTGTTACAATGAGCTCATCCTCCTGCGGATAGTTCAGAGTAGATTTAAGCTGTATCATGCTCAGATCCCTTGCGCGCACGGCCGAATTATAGGTGTTCTGCGCTTCGACTGCGTCAAGCTTAAATTTCTCCAGGTCGTTTGCCGATATTGCACCGTTATTATACTTTACCTGCGCATAGGTTACACGCTCGTTTGCCGAATTAAGGGAGCTTTTTGCTATATCAACCAGCTCAACATTATTCAGATATGTATAAAACGCGCTTTTAACCTCACTCTCAATAGTGTATTCCTTGAGCTTGGTCGAACGCTGCGCCACCGCATACTGGAATATGTATGAACGGTATACATAACCTGTTGTGATCAGATAAATTGAGTCTGTGCTTGATCCTGCCAAAGCGGGATTACTGTCGTTAAATATAGACTTTCTCGTGTCACTGTATGTTTTTCGGTTCTCCTCCTTCTGAGCCTGCGCCGTCGCCTCCGCCGCAGTCAGCGCAGCCATAGAGCGGCTGTGCTCCTTTGCGTACTCAATAGCCTTGTCAATTGTAAAGG
>JBJEFT010000129.1:2352-6719 GCA_051874315.1 Candidatus Ornithomonoglobus sp. | reverse complement strand
GCCATAGAGCGGCTGTGCTCCTTTGCGTACTCAATAGCCTTGTCAATTGTAAAGGTCTGCACCTTCGGCGCGGTATTCTCTGCCGCGGCGGCACCTGTATCTGCATCCGTACCGCTGCCTGCGGCATATACAGGGAGCGCCGATATGCACATTGCTGCCGTAACAAATAGAATTGCCAGTTTTCTCTTGATTCCCGACATATATTTACCTCCATTGTATATTAAAAATTCTAATATATTATACTATTTCAATCATGAAATATCAATGATTGATTGATGATTAAGTGTCTGTTAATCAACATTTCACTGTTATTTGTTTATTTTCAGTGCTCCCAGCACCTCTCCGATTTTGTCATGAATAACCAGTTCCGCCATACTGTCCGCCGATGTCGCGTCACGGTTTATCACAACAAGATGTCTGCCCCTAAAATAGTTTATGAAGCCCGCCGCCGGATATACCACAAGAGAGGTCCCGCCTATTATAAGCGTGTCCGCCTTTGCTATTGCCTTAACCGCGCCCTGTATGCAGTCATCGTCGAGCATTTCCTCATACAGCACCACATCCGGCTTTACCCTGCCGCCGCAGCTGTCGCAGACCGGGACCGGCATTGACCTGTCCGCGATATAGTCAATGTCAAAAAACTTACGGCACTTCTCGCAGTAATTGCGCAGCGTCGAGCCGTGCAGCTCATACACTGTTTCAGAGCCTGCAAGCTGATGCAGTCCGTCAATATTCTGCGTAACGACCGCCTTTAACTTTCCCGCCTTTTCAAGCTCCGCAAGCGCGATATGCGCCTTGTTAGGCTTAACGCCCTTTACTATAAGCTTTTCGCGGTAAAATTCAAAAAATTCCTCCGGATGCTGATAGTAAAAGCTTCTGCTTACTATAGCTTCCGGCGGATATTTCCACTTCTGGCTGTACAGCCCGTCCACACTTCTGAAATCCGGTATTCCGCTCTCGGTGGAAACTCCCGCTCCGCCGAAGAATACAATATTATCGCTGCCGTCAATTATTTCCTGTAATTTCTCAATGTCTGTCATTTATATTTCCTCCAGTCCGTACATTGTCATTGCGAGCACCGCCTCGCCCGCTGTTTCCGTTCTCAATATTCTTCTGCCCAAGGTGATCGTCTGTATTCCGGCAGCCTTCAGCTTTTCAATTTCGGTTATGTCAAAGCCGCCCTCGGGACCGATTATAAACGATACGTTCTTTACATCACCGGCATTTTCAAGCACTGATTTGAGACGCGTTTCCTGCTCGCACTCATAGGGCGCAAAGGCTAAATCCGCATTTTGCAGCTCGTGTATTATTTCATCAACCATCATCGGCATAGCAACCTCCGGCACAGCTCCCCTGCCCGACTGCTTTGCCGCCTCATATGCGATCTTCTGCCAACGCTCAACCTTTTTCCGTTCCGCCGCCTCGTTTTCAAGCTTGACCACACAGCGCGACATTTTTGCCGGAACAATTTTTGTGATTCCAAGCTCCGTTGTTTTCTGAATTATATAATCCATCTTTGTCGCTTTGGGCAGTCCCTGATAAAGCGTTACTTTAACCTTCGGCTCCGTATCACAGTGACGGCTGTCCAGTATATCGCAAATAACGCGGCTGCTGTCTATCTCGCGTATTCTTGCGCTGTAATCAATGCCGCGTCCGTCGCACACGGTTATCTCATCACCCTCGCCCAGACGCAGCACCTTTTTTATGTGCTTTGCGTCCTCGCTGTCAATTATTATTTCGGTATCTGTTATATTCTCCCTTGCGGTAAAAAATTTTGGCATTTGTATTCATCCCCTTATCTGAAAAATATTCTTTCAAAATTCTTATTGCTTATCTTCTCCGCCGTTTCCTTATCAAGCATATCAAGCAGCTTATAGTAGTCCTCACAGCTGGATATTTCCCTCGGCAGATTATTTTCTACCCCGTCAAAATCACCGCCCAGACCTACGGCATTTTCGCCGCCAAGCTCCAGCCAGTGCTCTATATGGCGCAGCACATCACTCACTTCGCATACTCCGCTTTCCGTCACAAACGGCGGATACAGATTAATCCCGGCCGCGCCGCCTGTGTCGCGTATTATTTTAAACATATCGTCTGTAAGATTTCTTCTGTGGTTGCATACTGCTCTTGAATCTGAATGTGTCGCAATCAGAACACCCGTATTGATTTTCTCTATATCGTAAAAGGATTTATCGTTAAGATGCGATACATCAACAAGTATTCCAAGCTCGTTCATCCTGCGCACAACAGCCTTTCCGAACTCCGTAAGCCCCTGCTCCGGCTCATCCGCGCCACCCGCAAGCCTGTTGGCATGATTCCATGTAAGCGCGATACACCTAACGCCGCGGCTTTTAAGATGATCCACATCCTCTGAGGATCGTATCATCTCTCCGCCCTCAACTGATAAAAGCGGCGTTATTCCGTCAAAATCCTGCGCGTCAAAGACGTCAGCAAGCCTGTTAAACCGCTCCATCGCGTTATCCCTGTACTCCGGGGCGATAAAGCACGCGAACACCTGCGTATACTTATTATACCTTAACATCCGAGTTTTGTCTATATTATATTTGTTTTTTATTATATCCCCGCCGCTGTCAGCTATCATGCAGAGCGTGTCGCAGTGCACATCAAAAATCTCATATTTATACATTAAAACGCATCCTCTATGTGGTTAATTTTCTTCACATACATTATATTATCCCTCGGTTCATAATATACCTCAATTATATCAAACCGCATATCACAGTCCTCGCCGCCGCAATAGAGCAGGGCGGTTCTTTTAAGCTTCTGCTGTTTTTTTGCGTTTACATATTCTGAGGGATAACCGTATTCATCATTCTTTCTCGTTTTTACCTCAACGAAAACAAGGCAGTTGTCTTTATCAACTGCCACAATATCAAGCTCTCCGCACCTGAGCTGGAAATTTCTCTCACGTATATGGTAACCCTTCTTAATAAGGAAACGGCTTGTCGCCTCCTCCCCAAGCTCACCTATTCTCCGCCTGTCCATTATAATTCACTCTCAAACTCAGTGCCGCTGAGTATCTTTGTAAGGAAGGTTTTGCGGTGGATTTCACAGGGACCGTATTTCAGCAGCGCCTCACGGTGTGTCTTTGTCCCGTAGCCCTTATGCTTTGCAAACCCATATTCGGGATATTTCTCCGATATATCCGTTATAAACCGGTCACGGCTCACCTTTGCAAGTATTGACGCCGCCGCCACAGACATACTCTTGCTGTCGCCCTTAACAACCGTTTCACACGGAATATCAAGTCCCGGATCACGGTTTCCGTCAACGAGGGCGTTATCCGGCTTTATCCCTAAGCCGCTTAACGCTCCCCTCATCGCCTCAAAGGTAGCCTCAAGAATATTTGTCTCGTCAATGCGCTTTTCATCAACCGCGCATACCGACCATGCAAGAGCCTTTTCCTTTATCACATCAAAAAGCTCCTCACGCTTCTTTTCGCTGAGCTTCTTTGAATCGTTTATTCCCTCGATTACTGCATCATCCGGCAGAATAACCGCCGCCGCAAAAACAGGACCTGCCAGCGGCCCCCTTCCTGCCTCGTCAATTCCTGCAAGGTACGCGCCGTATTTATGCTCAAGGTCAAAGTCCTTCATCCCCTGTATGCGTGCCGCTTCTTCCTCTTTAGTTAGTCTTGCCATTTAAAACCTCCATTAACCCCCCGCAGCCCTCATACACATCCCGGTAGGTCGTTTCAAAATCGCCTGTATACCACGGGTCGGCAATATCTCCGCCGCGCTGTGAAAAGTCGAGCAGCTTATATATCTTTTTATCCGGATCACCTCCGGTGATACGCAGAATATTTCTTATGTTCCACGAATCCATGCCTATTATGTAATCGTATTTGTCATAATCGGCGCGCGTCATCTGCACCGCGCGGTGTCCCGGATTTGGTATTCCCTTCTGCTTCAATATCCGTACGGTACCGTGATGCACACCGTTACCGATTTCCTCCATTGACGTCGCGGCAGAGGCAATGTATAGATCCTCCCGTCCCCGCGCCATATATTTAAGCACAAACTCCGCCATCGGGCTTCTGCATATGTTGCCGTGGCATACGAATAAAATTTTTGTCATTCGTTATAAAACTCCTTAAACCCTTATTTTAAGCTATTTTTTAAGCTTTTTTAATAATCATTATCGCACGCTGTTTATCACGTTTTCTCACGAATTGTCACGTATCTTTATGATGATTTCCTGTAAAAATCCCTGTAAATTAACCTGTAATTTGTGAATTTACAGGACAGCTTTTTCAAGCTTATTAACCTCTTTTATCACATTGTCAAAATCAACATGAGTATAAGTGTTAAGCGTAACTCCTATATCAGAGTGCCCCATTAAATACT
>JBJEFT010000129.1:0-2252 GCA_051874315.1 Candidatus Ornithomonoglobus sp. | reverse complement strand
GTCAATTACAGGCTCAGTTTTTATTTTCTTTCGTCTCTCTATAATTCTCTCGAAACATTCATAAACATCTTTCGTCATTGGAATAATCCTTGCTCCTGATTTTGTCTTTGGAGGTAAAATAATGTATTCCATCTCGCTTGTGCGCTGTAACTGATGGTCAACATTAATTGTTTTGTTGTTTAAATCTATATCTTCTATAGTTAAACCTACAAATTCTGATATACGCATACCTGTATAAAACAATATATATACTGCATCATAATACTTACAGAAATGTTTATCATTCTTTATAAACTCCAAAAACTTTCTTTTCTGAGCATGAGTTATCGCATCCCGGGTAACGCTATCATCAACCACCACAGTTACCAATTGGAACTCAAACGGATTTTTCCGTATTAAATCATCATCTACAGCCATCTGGAATGCCGGTCTGAGAACACCTCTGATAGTATGTATTGAACTGTAGCTTCTGCCATCTTCTCTTTGAAGCTTGATTAACCATGCTTTGGCATCCGATAACTTTACCTTGTCAATTCTTTTTGCGCCGAAAGCCTCCTTTTCCAAAATATTAATGACTGTTTTATACCCGCGTCTCGTTGACGGTCTTACTCCTGTCTTTTGGTAAGTATATTTTTTTACCAGTTCTGTCACTGTAAGCTGTCCGCCATAAGGAACAATCTCATCATCAATATCTCTCTGTATCTCTCGTTCTTTTTCTCTAAGTGACTTACACTTGCGTTTCCCTTTAGGTAACGGATCTGTCGGTTCTAATTTCCAGCTATACACACATTTCGTTTTTCCGGCTATATCAACATAATCATATTGATATAATCCATTATCTCGCTGACACTCTCCATTCCTCAATATCCGGCCTTTTTTATCGCGTCTTTTTTCACTCATAAATATCTGCTCCTTCCTAACCAAAGAAGCCATAGTGCAATATTAGTATATCACATCTATGCCCAAATTTCCACTATTTTTTTAAATTGATGTCAGATTATTTAAAAATTCCTCAAATTTTTTCCGATTAATCATTGTTCTACTGCCATTTTGAATAACAAATCTATATTCTGAACCGCTATAATCATTTGCTATCCGATATAATTTATTTTCTCCGATATTAAAATATTGAGAAGCCTCCTTTACTGATAATAAATATTTTTCCCAAACCGGGATTTTACTGCGTTCTGTATTTTCCAAGAATGCACACCTCCATAAATAATAGTCTGATTATCTGTCTTTTGTATCGGGTATTTATTTCAAGGCACACAAATAAAACCGTACCCTCAAATAAAAATCCAAAAATCAGTTTATAAGACTTGCCGAACGATTTGCTTGGTGCAAATTCCATAGATGTTTATCTCCCCCACTCTGTGCGGGACGTCCCTTTTCTGTGACGATAGCCGGACGTAAGTATCATTATTGCCCCGAAGCGTCCTCGCAGTTTCCCGCTACCAATAGGGATGACGGTATCTTGTATTATCGCATCTGCATAATGAATTTTTGCATTCATTGTTAGTGTATACAGACTGTAGCGTACAAATACCCGCCGCTCATACTTCGGTTCTCGTTGCTCCGCTCGTCTTTATTCAGTTGTTGGCGTATTATAGCTGCTGTGACTGTAAAACCTGTTGCCGTTCCTATGCCTACAGCAGCATCTTTTTAGCCTATACAGACGCACCACAACAGTAAAGTGATGCGTCGCTATAGAGTAAAAAGAGGTAAAAATTTATGAACAATCAAATGTCTGTATATCCAAAATCAGTTTTATCAGCATTCGATTTTCATACTCCTTATCAATATAATTCCGACAGCAGCCTGTTTTTTTATCCTTTACAAGCTTTGTCGCCGCCTGCCGGACATCCGGAGCATAATGCTCCAATATTTTAAGTATTGCTCTTGTGTCACCGCATATTGCGCGGTCTATGTATTCCTCTGTTATATACTTTTTTCCCAAAGCTTCATGCCTCCCATGCTGATAGCATTTCTGCAACCTTACTCACAGCCGCATACAGTGTTTTCCTCAAAACTGTCATAGGCACTTTCATCTGATTTGCTAACGAGAATATCTTTGTATTATCCCAATAATACTTTAACAGCAGTTGTCTTTCCATTGCCGAA
This sequence comes from Candidatus Ornithomonoglobus sp., assembly GCA_051874315.1. Taxonomy (GTDB): domain Bacteria; phylum Bacillota; class Clostridia; order UBA1381; family UBA1381; genus Ornithomonoglobus. The sequence goes on along the minus strand of JBJEFT010000129.1, from coordinate 131 downwards.
AGCTGCTTTAAGGCCTTGTATAAAGCTTCATCCGTTATCGCATAGCCGCGCTTATTTTCATATATCAATCTGGCATCATCTCTGATACATTCATCCTCTGCCGGAACAGTATAATGTATCAGCTTGTAAAA
>JBJEFT010000128.1:0-2317 GCA_051874315.1 Candidatus Ornithomonoglobus sp. | reverse complement strand
GGAATACCGACCGTGTAACAGGCACGATCCTTTCATCGGAAATCGCGAGAAAGTATGGTGAGGATGGACTCCCCGATGACACAATAAATCTCGATTTTGTAGGCTCGGCGGGACAGAGCTTCGGCGCGTTCCTCGCTCCGGGCGTTACAATGAGACTTGAGGGCGATTCAAACGACTATATAGGCAAGGGTCTCTCGGGCGGTAAGATAATCGTTGTTCCGCCGGCGGACGCGGCATTTACACCGTCGGAGAACGTAATTATCGGAAATGTCGCTTTCTATGGCGCGATAAGCGGCGAGGCATATATCCGCGGCATAGCGGGCGAGCGTTTCGGCGTAAGAAATTCAGGTATGTCGGCAGTCGTTGAGGGCGTGGGCGACCACGGCTGTGAGTATATGACAGGCGGCTGCGTTGTGGTTATCGGCGAAACCGGCAGAAACTTTGCCGCGGGCATGAGCGGCGGCGTAGCGTATGTTTATGATAAGGCTTCGGATTTCGATTCAAAGATAAACAAGGCTCTTGTGACCGTGCAGAAGCCTAAAGCTTCGGATATGGCAAAAATTAAGGATATGCTTGAAAAGCATATCGCGGCTACAGGCTCGGATGCCGCAAAGGCGATCCTTGACAGCTTTGACGAGGAGTCAAAGAAATTTGTTAAGGTAATACCTGTCGATTACGAGAAGGTAGTAACGATCATGGACGAGGAGAATGCAAAGGGTACCGCTTATGAGGACGCTATGCTTATCGCATTCGAAAACGTAACAGGCAAGAAGGTTTCTTAAGGAGGTATTGCAACGATGGGTAAACCAACAGGATTTTTAGAATATAACAGACAGCTCCCCGAGGACAGACCTCCCGAGGAGAGAATACAGGACTGGGATGAGTTCCACACCCATTTTGACATCCCTGAGCTTCAGCTCCAGGGCGCAAGATGTATGGACTGCGGTGTTCCGTTCTGTCATGCGGGTATGCAGATAGGGCGAACATCTATCGGTTGTCCGCTCAACAACCTTATACCGGAATGGAACGACCTTGTATATAAGGGCGATATTGAGGAGGCATACCGCAGACTTTCACTGACATCAAACTTCCCGGAGTTCACCGGCCGCGTTTGTCCGGCGCTCTGCGAGGGCTCATGTACTCTTGGTATGCATGACCCTGCCGTAACGGTCAAAAACATTGAGGTGCATATTATAGACACAATGTTTGCGCAAGGGAAGGTAAAGCCGAGGATCCCGCAGCGCTCAACGGAAAAGAGAGTCGCGGTGGTAGGCTCGGGTCCTTCAGGACTTGCGTGCGCAGATATGCTCAATCAGATGGGACATAAGGTAACGGTGTTTGAGCGCGCAGACCGTCCGGGCGGCCTGCTCATGTACGGTATTCCGAACATGAAGCTTGACAAGAAGGTCGTTGAGCGCAGAATAAAGCTTATGCAGGACGAGGGAATTGTATTTAAGACTAATACTGAGGTAGGCAAGAACTATCCGGCGGTAAAGCTTGTTGACGAATTTGACGCGGTCGTGCTCTGTACCGGCGCGACAAAGCCGAGACCGCTTACCGTTCCCGGCGCAGACCTCAAGGGCGTTTATTATGCTGTAGACTTCCTTACAAGAAACACCAAGAGCCTTCTCGACAGCGTGTTCAAGGACAGAAGCTACATCAACCCCAAGGATAAGAACGTTATTATCATCGGCGGCGGCGACACAGGCACGGACTGTGTGGGAACATCGATCCGTCACGGCTGCAAGAGCGTAACCCAGCTTGAAATTATGGGCGAGCTTTCCGAGGACAGAAGTCCGAATAACCCATGGCCTGAGTGGCCCAGAATAAAAAAGACCGATTACGGTCAGGAGGAAGCAATCTATCTTTACGGTAAGGACCCAAGAGAGTACCTCACAACGATCACAAAGATCGAGGGCAACGAAAAGGGCGAGGTTTCAAAGGTCCACACGGTACAGGTTGACTGGTCGACCGGTGCGCCGGTACCGGTAAAGGGCACGGAAAAGGTTCGTGACTGTGACCTTGTGTTAATAGCCATGGGCTTTTTGGGACCTGAACAGGAGCTTATTGACCAGCTTACACTCGCTAAAACAGCGCGTTCAAACATTTACGCAAACGAAACGGATCATAAGACCTCAATGAAGGGTATCTTTGCAGCGGGTGACTGCCGCAGAGGTCAGAGCCTTGTTGTATGGGCCATAAGAGAGGGAAGAGAGGCTGCGCAGGCGGTCAACGAATATCTGATGAAATAAAAAAAGGTAATAATAGGGTAGACGGAGGGCATTAGCCCTCCACCTCCCGTTGCACCGTACGTACG
>JBJEFT010000127.1:0-2323 GCA_051874315.1 Candidatus Ornithomonoglobus sp. | reverse complement strand
TGTTCATAATCATACTTGCATTAGCCGGAGGCGGTGCGGTGTATTGGTTTAAGTTCCGTAAGAACGGCAGTGGAGGTGACGTGGGATTTGCTGAGGAGCCGGACAGCGATGGTTTAGATGAGGAATACAACGAGCTGAACGGTAATGAGGTCAACGAGGATGAGGAGGCTGATGAAACAGAGGAATAAATTTGTTTCGATATAGACTTTTGCGCTTTTTTATGGTATACTTATTTTAGAAGATCAGAGGGAGGTGGTAATAGTGGAAAGGAAGGACCGAGTGTATGCGGCGATTGATCTGAAATCCTTTTATGCGTCGGTGGAATGTGTAGAGCGCGGGCTTGATCCGCTGACTACCAATCTCGTAGTTGCCGACAAAAGCCGGACAGAGAAAACAATTTGTCTTGCCGTATCACCCTCACTTAAAGCATATGGAATATCAGGCAGAGCAAGACTGTTTGAAGTTGTTCAAAAAATAAAAGAAGTTAATGCACGACGGCAGCATAAAGCGCCTGATCGCACTTTGACGGGTTCTTCATATGATGATACCCAACTGAAGAAGTCACCGGAGCTGTCTGTAGACTATATCGTTGCGCCTCCCAGAATGGCTCATTATATGAAGTTCAGCACTGAAATATACAGTATTTATCTGAAATATGTCGCGCCGGAGGATATTCATGTTTATTCTATTGATGAAGTGTTTATTGATATGACGAATTATCTGGATACCTATAAGCTGTCAGCGCATGATTTAACCCGAAAAATAATTCATGATGTTTTGCGTATAACAGGAATTACAGCGACAGCCGGAATCGGAACAAACTTATACCTTTGCAAAATAGCAATGGATATTGTTGCAAAGCATATAAAGCCGGATAGGGATGGAGTGAGAATTGCGGAATTGGACGAAATGAGCTACCGCCGTCTTTTATGGAGTCACCAACCGATTACTGATTTTTGGCGTGTCGGAAAAGGATATGCAAAAAAATTAGAAAAAGTCGGTCTGTTTACTATGGGTGATGTTGCGCGATGCTCACTCGGAAAGCCGAACGAGTATTACAATGAGGATTTGTTATATAAATTATTTGGTATCAATGCCGAGCTGCTTATAGATCATGCCTGGGGGTGGGAGCCTTGCACTATTGCTGATATAAAGGCATATAAGCCGCAGTCGAACAGCATAGGCTCAGGTCAGGTGCTGCAATGCCCGTATGACTATGAAAAAGCAAGGCTGATAGTGCAGGAAATGGCTGATTCACTTGCTCTTGATTTAGTTGATAAAGGTCTTATTACAGATCAAATAGTTTTAACGGTAGGCTATGACAGAGAGGGTTTGACAAGCTCCTATAAAGGTGACATCACCACAGACCGCTACGGTCGTAAAATCCCGAAGCACGCGCATGGTACGGCAAACCTCGGACGAAAAACATCATCTGCAAAGCTTATAACCGAAGCTGTGCTGGAGCTGTATGACCGTGTTATAAATAAAAAGCTGATGGTCAGAAGAATTTACATTACGGCAAACCGTGTTGTTGATGAAGCAGCAGTGCAGGAGAAGCCGGTCTTTGAGCAGCTTGACCTGTTGACCGATTATGAAGCGATTGACAAGCAGCGTGAGGAGGAAGCGTCAGCGTTGGAGAAAGAAAAGCGGGTGCAGCAGGCAATGATAGATATAAAGAAGAAGTTCGGAAAGAATGCCATTCTTAAAGGCATGAGCTTACGGGAAGGCGCCACAACACTTCAGAGAAATAATATGATAGGCGGACATAAAGCATAATCGGAGGGAATATGAGCAGTAAATTTAATGATACACATCGTTACGATGATATTATAAATCTTCCGCATCACGTTTCCAATACTCATTCACGGATGTCTGTGCTTGACCGTGCGGCGCAGTTTGCTCCGTTTGCAGCGCTTACGGGGTACGGCTCTGCTGTTGATGAAACCGCAAGGCTGACAGATGAAAGACTTGAACTGGACGAAAGTCAAAAAGCTGTATTGGACGAGAAGCTGCAAATGCTTTGTGAAACGATTGATGAGCAGCCGGAAATAACAGTCACATATTTTCAGCCGGATGAGTTGAAATCGGGAGGAAGATATATTTCAGTTACCGGAAGTATAAAAAGGATAAATAACAGAAAGCATACGATTACATTTCAAAACAGAACGGAAATTCCTTTTGATGATATTTATGACATTTCCGGTCGGATGTTTGACAGGCATGAAAATATTTAAATGCAGATGAATAAAGCTATGAGCTGACAAAAACTAAAATAAAGACAGGAGGAAAATGTCATGGATGAAGTGTACAAATTTTTAAAGGA
>JBJEFT010000126.1:0-2328 GCA_051874315.1 Candidatus Ornithomonoglobus sp. | reverse complement strand
AATTCACCGGAAAAGATGGCGATGTTTTTTGCGCCGTATTTGCAGGTATTGATGGTTTTATTCAGGGTGTTCAGCTGGCTGGTGGCAATGTGGCAGAAGCTTGTATATAAGCTTATCAAGGCTGAGGATGATCATGGTGTAACGGAAGAGGAGCTTATAACAATGGTTGAGGAAGCCCACAATGACGGCGAGATCGACCAGAACGAAAGCGAGCTTATCAGAAACGCGATTGAGTTTGATGATATTGAGGTTGCGGATATTTACACAAGCCGGGTAGATGTGGTTGGTGTGGAAATAAATGATACAATGGAGGAAATATCCGAGCAGTTCGAAAGCGGCTTTTCAAGACTGCCGGTATATGTGGAAACCGTTGATAATATTATAGGCGTTCTTAATCAGAAGGACTTTGCAGCTATGAAAAAGACAGGGCAGAAGGTAAAGGATGTTATGAACGAGCCTATCTTTGTCGTACCAACAATGAAAATCTCCGAGCTGTTGAGAACCTTGCAGCAAAAGAAGTCGCATATGGCGATAATTCTTGATGAATTCGGAGGCACAGTCGGAATAGTAACGCTTGAGGATATCCTTGAGGAGCTTGTAGGAGAAATCTGGGACGAGCACGACACTGTGGAGGAGCCGTTTATAAAAATTAAAGAGGATAAATACAAGGTACGCGCAAAGGCGGATCTTGACGATATGTTTGAGCTTTTCGGGATGGATGGTGAGGCCGAGGAGATTGACCATTCAACCGTTGGCGGCTGGGTTATGGAGGAATTTGGAAAAATACCGCATGTCGGTGATGAATTTGACTACGGTCCGCTTAACGTATATGTCTCAAAACGTGATCCCCGCCGTGTAAACGAGGTTATTATTACAAAGATGTTCGAGCCTGATGATGATGACGAGGACGAAGATTAAATTTTGTGTCATATTTATATTTTACACCGGAAGTCCGCATTTGTAAAGTGCGGCTTCTGTTTTTGTACATTTACTATTGCAAATTACACTAATCAGGCGTATAATGTATATTGAATTATTGTGGAAAGGATTACGATATGAGTAAAAAGATAAATGAGCAAAAATCACATTCCTTTATGGGAAATGTCGCAATGGTCTTATTTGCGCAGATAATGGTTAAGGTGCTCGGTATGGTTTACCGAATGGTAATCACCAATATAGAAGGCTTCGGAAATGCGGGAAACGGATTCTATAACGCTGGCTTTCAGGTGTTTACGGTCCTGCTTGCAATTTCGTCTGTAGGCATTCCGAATGCTATTGCAAAGATGGTGTCCGAGCGCGCAGCGCTGGGTGATTACAGAGGTGCCCACCGGATTTTTAAGACCGCTTTTAAATTGTTTATGTGTGTGGGTCTTGTGTGCTCAATAATACTTTATGCCGGTTCGGATTTCTTTGCGGTTCATATAATCAATATGAACGGTGCGCAGTATGTAATGCGCGCGTTGGCTCCGTCGATTTTTTTTGTGTGTATTTCGGCGGTTGTACAGGGATATTTCCAAGGGCTGAATGATATGCGCGCAACGAGCTTTGCTCAGATGATAGAGCAGATATTCAAGTGCGGCTTAACAATACTTCTTGTTATTCTCACTGTCGGAAGCATGCCGTATGTTATGAAGCTTGCTACAAGGGCGGCAATGCTGTATAATATGAACGGCGTTGAAACAACACCACCTGAGATTATGGCGGCATGGGCGAACGCGGCAAGCTCGCTTTCAACAATAGTTGCTTTTGTATTTCTTTCCTGTTTTTACATGAAACGAAAGAAAGCGCTTAACGAGAATATAAGAAAATCAATTGATTCTGAATTTCATCCGTCAACACGGAAGCTTGTTAAGATGATACTTATGCTTTCGATCCCGATTTCGCTTGCGTCAATCATAACATCAATTAATCGTGTGGTTGACCTTGCGACAATAACAAGATCGCTTGAAATCGCGTTCAGAGCTGAGATACCGGCGGGTGTCATATCGGTAAATAACGTAATAAATCCGACAGCAAAGCAGCTTAACAGCGCTGCTGTTGCTCTGTCAGGAATGCTTTCAAAAAGTGACACACTGTATAATATGCCGCTTGCGCTTAACCTTTCATTTGCGACGGTGCTTGTGCCGCATATTGCGGGAGCTCTCGCAAGAGGGGATAAGGCTGAGGCTTCATCAAAGACCTCGTATTCATTCCTTATATCGATATTGATAATTCTGCCGTGCGCCATAGGATTTATAGTACTTTCACAGCCGATATACAATATAATTTATCCGTCAACACCGGACGGCGCGGACTTACTCGGAATAATGGCAATTGCTCTTATATTCA
>JBJEFT010000125.1:0-2338 GCA_051874315.1 Candidatus Ornithomonoglobus sp. | reverse complement strand
GGTTGTCGGGGTAATGCTTACAGGGATTTCCTTCTTGTCGCCGCAGCCTGTGTCATTATCCATTGCGTAAAGAGTAACTGTTGTTTCAATATTCTCTTCACCTGCCGCCGGACGAATAACCGTGATTTTTGTGCCGTCCTCACTTACAACCGCATTTGTTGACGCTGACTCCCATTTGAAGGTAACTCCCTCGGGAGCCTGAGGCAGATCAAACACTGTATCTTCATTTGAAGGGATTGTAATAGTTGTGTCAGCGATTGCGCTGTCAACATCTGTAAGCTGCGCCGCAAAATTCATCGGATCCCAGTCGTCAGACCAATTACCGCATTCAGCCGCAAAGTAGTTCCTCGGGTTAAATTCAAGTATCTGCCAATCATCAAGCACGGTACCCATACCCTGACCGCCTTCTTCCTTTGAGGCGTTTACAACACGCTTTGAAAAATCAACAGCCGCGCCGCTTGCGTTCTTTGTACCGTACTCAAAGTAACGGTTTTTACCTTCTTCGGCGCCCCAGCCGCTCCAGCCGGCCTCGTTAATAACTACCTTTGACTTACCTACCGACGCATTATCATCTATTGTTGTATTAAAGAAGGTTACCTGCGCCGCGCTGCCCCACGGACGTCCGAAATGCGACGTACCCGCGTTTTCACGCATATTATAAACCGTACAATTATAGAAAAGGTAACCGTACTTTCTGCCCGCGTCTGTGTTAGCAGCTGTAAGCGGAGAACCGTATACGCGGTCGGACATATTGGCAAAGCCAAGCTTGCAGTTATCAAATACAGCCGTTGCATTACCATAGATATAGTCTGTTCCGCCGATTATATCACAATCCTTAAAATAAATTCTGTTGCTTGATATATACAGAGAATCCTGATTTCCTCTTAAACGTATACCGTCAAATGTAATCTTATCCCCCTTGTATACGGAAACCGCGTGACCTCTCTCGTTAAATCCACCCGAACGAGCCAGCCATGCGCTTTCGCCCGCATTAAAGGTTCTTGTACTCTCAGCGTATTTTGTCAAATCGACCTGACCATTGCTGCCAAGAATATCTGTAGGAACAACCTCCGCGGTATTTTCATCACACGGAGTGAGCTTATCTCTTTTCGGAAGATCCGGAAATGCCTCTGTCGGAGTAAGCTTAGCGTCCAGTTCTGCCTGCGTTACCATAACCGGTACGCTGTTTACTATATTAAAATCCTTAACCGTGATATTCTCAGAGCTGCCTCTGACGATAAGCGGCGCCATCTTGTCAAGTCCGCCGGTATCTCCCAGATACATCTCTCTTGTCACGGTATCCGAGTGCTTTTCTCCGGTCTTATCGTAATATGTAATTGTCGTACCTGCAGTTATTTTCTGACCGAGCGTATATTTTGTCAGATTGTCCGACGCATTCGGTCCCGTCCATGTCGCATCTGCTGTCCAGTCAATATTCGGATTGTATGAACCCGTCAGATCAACGTTTGACGCGGCATAACCCGTACAATAGTACCAGTGCAGGTCAACCTGTCCGTCTGTTCCCGGTGTCTGCTGCAAGGTAACATATTTCATGCCGTCAAATACGACCTGCTCTTCATAGTCGCCGGGGTCAACATTGATTGTCACCCTGTCCGCCTCACTCTGCGGATTGATTGTCTTTGCCGCCGCAACCGCGTCACTGATAGTGCTGTACTGCTTGCCGGAGCCGACAGTAAGCGTTGTTTGGGCCGCATGAGAAACCGTTATCGGCGTTATCATTGTTGCCGCCAGAGCCGCAGCGGAAATCCATGCCGTAAGCTTTTTTGTTTTCACAAAAAACTCCTCCTTTTTAATCATAAAATAAGTGCACAATTAATTAATTGTATTATATACCTTTTTGTTAATTTTTCATAGTTCCGGTTATACTTTTTATTTATATACCAGTTTGTTTATCACAAGAGTCTCAAATACCTGATATAGGTATACAAAAAACTCCTGCCTTAGCTTTTAAGGACAGGAGCTTTCCGATTATTTCTTTATTTAGTTATACCTCGTCAACACCTGTGAAATAGCCGAAATCAACAGAACCAGATACCGCCTCCGCAATATTTACACAGTTATTGCCCATACGATCAATAGTATGCAGGACATTGTTAAAGGATGCTGTAAGACTTGCCTTGCACTTACCTTTCGCTACGCGCTTCATATGATCCTTGCGCATATCTATATCAAGGTCAAGCACCTTTTCCTTCTTTTTCAGAATATCCTTAACACTGACCCCGCTGCCGTCCTTCATAACGCCCAGAGCGCCTGAATACATTTCTCCTATCAGAGAAAGTCCGCTTTGCAGGTTTTTCAGAGCATCCTTTGAATAGGT
>JBJEFT010000124.1:0-2338 GCA_051874315.1 Candidatus Ornithomonoglobus sp. | reverse complement strand
GAGGCTTTAGAGTGTCTGCCCGCGCCTACTCATGTGTTTATCGGCGGCAGCGGCGGAAGACTCAAAGAGATCGTTGAATGTGTAATCAGGAAAAATCCGGCTGTTAAAATTGTCATAAATACGATAGCGCTCAATTCAGCCGCGGAGGTTATGAGGGTTATTGAGGAGCTTGACCTTGACAGTGAGATCATAAGCGTAAATATAGCGAAGTCAAAAAAGGTGGGCGGCTATGATATGATGATGGGACAGAATCCTGTTTATATTTTCACTCTTACCAAAAAGCCCGCGCCGGATACGGAAAGCGAAGAAAATGAAAAGTAATATACCGCGTATTATGATAGCCTCCGCAATGAGCGGGGGAGGAAAAACAACGGCAGTATGCTCACTGCTGAAAATCCTGCAAGACAGGGGACATAAAACAGCGCCGTTTAAATGCGGTCCGGATTATATTGATCCGATGTACCACAAGGCAGCCTGCGGAAGGCAGGGCGTAAATCTTGATTTGTTTTTCAGCAGTACCGAGGAATTAAAAACGGTTTTTGCCGAAAACGCAAAGGAAAGCGATATTGCCGTTATCGAGGGTGTTATGGGCTATTATGACGGCAGGTCAATGGATAATGCCGCGGCAAGCTCGTATGATACAGCGCAAACACTTGACTGTCCGGTTGTGCTGATACTTCCGGCAAGGGGAATGGCATATACGGTAATTCCGCTTATAAAGGGACTGGTCGGACAGTTTGAAAACAGCCGTATAGCGGCGGTGATACTTAACAATGTCACAAAAATGACTTATATGCAGCTCAAGCCCGTAATAGAGCGTGAAACAGGAATCAAAGCGGCGGGATATATACCACGGCTTAATAAAACCTTAAAAAGCCGCCATCTCGGTCTTGTTACGCCGGAGGAAACGGCGAATATTGAAGCGTTGATTTCAGATACTGCGCGTATAATTTCGGAGACGGTTGATGTGGATTTGCTGCTTGAGCTCGCTAAAGGCGCAGATGATATCGAATACACACCGGATAAAAAAACGGAATGCGGAAGTGTGAAAATCGGCATTGCATATGATAAAGCGTTCTGCTTTTACTATAAGGATAACATGGATATTCTGCAAAAATACGGCGCTGAGCTTGTGACGTTCAGTCCGTTAAAGGACAAAGCTCTGCCGGAGGGAATATGCGGACTTGTATTGGGCGGCGGCTATCCTGAGGTATACGCAAAGGAGCTCAGTAAAAATACGGAGTTTTTAGGGGACATAAAAAATAAACTGAATAACAATATGCCGTGCCTTGCCGAATGCGGCGGATTTATGTATCTTCATTCCGAGCTTGAGGGAGAGGACGGTATAATATATAAAATGGCTGATGTCATAAGGGCAAGGGCGTTTAAGACGGATAAGCTTGTACGCTTCGGATATATTGATATAACGGGCGGCTCTATAGCCGGGGCTGTAAAGGCGCATGAGTTTCATTACTGGGACAGTACCGCAAACGGCAGCTCATGTATGGCAGTCAAGCCGGGCGGAAAACGTTCGTGGGAATGTATTCATGCTGACGGTAATCTGTTTGCGGGCTTTCCGCATCTATATTATCGGTCGAACGAAAATTTTATAAGGCTGTTTACGGACAGGTGCAGGGAGTATGAAAGGAGAAGGTAATGTTTGAGTTTGTAACGGGAGGCAGCGGCAGCGGAAAATCGGAATATGCCGAAAACCGCGCAAGGGAGCTTTGCTCTGACGGAGAGCCTCTCTTGTATATAGCGACAATGAAGCGCGGCAGCGCAGAGGCGGAGGAGCGTATTCAGCGCCACCGCAGGCAAAGAGAGGGGAAGGGCTTTCAGACCATAGAAAGACCGTCGGATTTATTGTCCCTGCAGGTGCCGGAAAATTCAACCGTGCTGCTTGAATGTATGTCAAATATTCTGGCAAATGAGATGTTTGACGCTGGCGGATATTATGTAAAGAGAATCATATTGGGAATTGAAAGGCTGAGATTTAGCTGTAAGAATTTTATTCTTGTGTCAGATGATATTTTTTCGGACGGCATAGAGTACGGCGGCGAAACGGAAAAGTATAAAAGCGCCCTTGCTGAGCTGAATAAGGTTTATACCGAAAAGGCGGACAGGGTTACGGAGGTTACGGCATCGATCCCGAATATTATAAAATAAAAGGAAGCAAAAGATGATTAATTCACTTATTATAGCATTTTCGATGTACTCAAGAATACCGATGCCGCGCGTTGAGTGGCGGGAGGAAAGCATGAAATATGTCATGTGCTTTTTTCCTCTTATCGGTGTAATTATAGGCGCGGTTGTTTACATTGCAGGAAGGCTTATGCTT